>JANPAU010000156.1:0-3581 GCA_031430055.1 Akkermansiaceae bacterium
CGAACTTTATACGTGGACCAAAGCGCGGGGCGACTATGATTCCGACGCTTGGCTGGAGCATTACATCGCCCGGATGTTGGAGCCGGGATGGCATCGGGACACCTACCTAGAAGAATACCACCGGGCGTTTTTTACTCGCTATGCCCAAGGCAAACCGCCTCGGAAATGTGGCATCAGTGACGAGCACATCGGAGGACTCGCCACCGTCCCGGCGCTACTCGCGGCTTTGGAGGGCACGCCGCTGGACGACTTGCGGCGGATCATTAAGGGGCACGTCGGCCTGACCCACGCCCACCCCAATGTCCAGCGCGCGGCAGATACACTTGTGCGGCTGCTGTGGGCAGTGGCGGGCGGCGGTGACCTGCGCGAGGCAATCCGCGCGGAGGCTGGCGATTGGATTTCCGGTAACAAGGCGGAGTCCTGGCGCGACCAGCCAGACACCCAAGTCGTCGGCGCACGCTTCAGCCCTGCCTGCTATATCGCCGAAGCGATGCCCGCCGCGCTCTATCTCACGTGGAAATACCACGATGACTTTACTGCCGGAATCATCGCCAATGCGAGCGTCGGTGGCGACAACTGCCATCGCGGTGCGGTCGTTGGGAGTCTGCTAGGTGCGGCGTGCGGGAGCATTCCACCTCGCTTTTCAAACGGACCTCACCAACCTCTGACCGCAGATGCACACTGCAATTACCTCCGTATATGGGGTCATATATGGGGTCATTGCTCTCGGATTTACAAAAAGCTTGTCCGTTTGGAAGAAGCGGGGCAGTTTCCAGCATGGCACGACTACCCCGGTTCGAATATCCTGGAGCGATTTACCATGTGATGGCCCGCGGCAACGGCGGCGATGACGTGTTTGTGACTGACGACGACCGGAAGGCCTTCCTCTTCCGCCTCGGCCAAGTCTGTGCAAGCCATGGCTGGAAAGTCCATGCCTGGGTGCTCATGGGCAATCACTTCCACCTATTGCTTGAAACCCCGCAAGCCAATCTCGTCACTGGCATGAAGCTGCTGCTGGCCACCTTCAGCCAAGGATGGAACCGGGCAAGGCAAAGGCACGGCCACGTATTCCAAGGTCGCTACAAGGCTGTTCCGGTCAACGGAACTGACGCCGACGCTCACTATTTCAAGGCCCTTGCCGACTACATCCATCTCAATCCCGCGCGGGCAAACTTGGCGGGTGGCGGGCGGGGGCCACTGGTTTCGTATCCTTGGAGCAGTCTGGCATCCCACCTCAAAGGAAACGGGCCGGACTGGCTCGTCAGCGGCCGGATTCTGCGTGTTTTCAACTTGGCTGACGACGGTCGCGGCAGGCGCGTCTACGTGGCGTGGTTGGAAGCCCGCGCGGCCAATGACGGAGGGCAAATCGACGAGGAGGCGTCGCAGGCGATTCGGCGTGGTTGGTATCTCGGCAAAGAGACTTTCAAGGACAAGCTGCTCAAGATGCTGGATCGCCCGCCCGCGCATCGGCCCGGCGGCACCCGCCGGGCTGAGGGAGCCAACCGGGACCGCAGTGAGAAAGAGGCATTGAGAATCCTGCGTGAAGGCATCCGCCACCTCGGATTGCCCAAGTCGAAGTCGGGGTTGGATGCACTGAGAAAAAGCGACGACCGCAAGGTGCAACTCGCGATCCTGCTGAGAACCCACACCGCAGTGAGCAACGACTGGATCGCGGCGAAGTTGGCGATGGGACATCCCGGCTCAGTAAGCAGGGTAGTCTCGGCGGGGAGGGCAGACAATTCCATAACAGCCAAACTCCTCGGTCTTGAATTTATGTTAATCCGTGAGCAATGACCCTATTTACTACGTGATATTGAAGGCCACAGGAATCACCGCAGATCAAATCACGCCCGGCCACGCAAGCCAAATTGTTGAGTGGGATGGAGGTGAGTCGTTGGTTCCAGCGGAACCGCTGAAGCGGCGAGTGAAACGGGACACCGCCGCCAAAAATGAGGTGAAAATCAGGATCAAAGAAGGAGGTGCCACTGCGGTACAGATAAATGTATGGATCACTTGGGCGGATCTTACATTGGAGGACAATACTCCTAAAATTCAACCTCCGTTAGACAACGGTGGAATATATACTCTCAATGCAAAAATTTCGTATAAATACATCTGCAATCCAAATTCGATGTTCGACACTACGCAAGATATACCTAACTTGAATGTGTTGCCAAATCCTCCCGCGCCGGGTGGCAATCATCCATGGCCACCAAATATGCCATTGGCTGATGGCGCTTCAGTTCGTTACGATGCAACAAGACAAGTTCGGGCGAATCCGCCCTCGTCAGACCAAGTGCTCCTGGGATTTGAAAGGGAAGATGGTTTTCCTGACATTCCAAACTTTCCGGGCGATATTGCTGAGGGTAATGATGATCCGAATATGGGCGGCGAGTTGATGCCATATCAAGGAGCTGAAGGCATTCAGGGTGTTATGACAGATGTGGACTCACCAAAGTTTTCTTTGCAGCATGTTAAAGGGCTTCCTGATTCCACTTTCTCGCTAAACGCACAATTCCGGCAGTATGCTCGCGTCCAAATTGCCGGGAAATGGTTTCGCTGCTCAGATTTCAAATTAAGTGATCTCAAGTTCAGGTTTAAGAAAACGAATGGAAAGTGGAGCAACGATGGTTCTACCTTCGAAACTGGAAACGGCCCTTTTCCAACACCCTAAACCATCTATGAAAACAAAACTAAGCGGATTCCTGGCGCTCGCTTGCATGATCACTGCATTTTCTTGCAAGCCTAAAACAATCGAAACATCTAGATCGCAGCAGAACGCAAATTCTGCGCCTACCGATAAAAGGGCATTATCGGAATATAAGGTGTCGGATGCTGCGACAAACCTTGAGACCATAGTGGACACTGCAGAGCGGCTGGATGTCATTGATTCAGATTCTCCTTCGTTTAAAAAGTTGGATAAGGAGCTGATGGATGCTCTCGCCCTGATTTCTCCCCCAAAGAATAGAGAAGAAGATAATGTAATCAGTGCTCTTTCCCTCAAGACGCTTGAGCGTAAGAAAGAGCTTCTATTTTCCATACCCATTACCCCACAGGTGCAAAGAGATTGTGAGGAAACATGGAAGACTTTGGAAATTTCGAATGCCAGTGGTTTTTTTAACGATAATCAGAACCGACATGTGAGAGCCTTGATTTTTAAATATTCTCAGGCGCCTCAACTCGAGAGACTGGTGGTTTGGAGACTAGTCAGACTACGCATGGAGTCTAAGGAAAAACGGGGATCAGGCACTACCGAAGATATTCTTAACGTCGATATAGCAAAATTCCTGCTTTCAGCACTTGGAATCGATAAACATGAATTGTTTGAAGCGACGAACCTGAAAACAAGATCTCTCAGTGAAGAGGCCGGAAAAAAGGGTAATCAGGCAGAGGAGGAAATCATCAGAATTTATAGTGAGCAGTCCGAGAAGGCAGAAACGATTTTGGAGAATCACTTCAAGCAATCTCCATGAACGAGGTGATCAGGAGTTGCTAAATATGATTACTCAAAGCCCCGAAGATCGTCGCTCCGCACCACTAGGCATCCCGCTGGCGGCTGATCACGCGAGCTGCTAGTCCTG
>JANPAU010000157.1:0-2427 GCA_031430055.1 Akkermansiaceae bacterium
GGGATCGGTGATTGGCTCCTCGGTGCCCGGCAGGGTGGGCACGTTAAAACTGTGGGCGAGCGCACGGGCCGCCGTCTTGTCACCCATGTTTTCCAACAGATCCGGCGACGGGCCGATGAAGATGATTCCCTCCCGCGCACAGGCGCGGGCGAACGCGGCGTTTTCGGATAGAAATCCGTAACCCGGGTGGATCATGGTGACGCCCTTCTGTTTGGCCAGGGTCACGATCCCTTCGACGTCGAGATACGCGCCGACCGGACCCTTCGATGAGTCGAGCTGATAGGCTTCGTCCGCCTTGAAACGGTGGATGGAAAAGCGGTCTTCCTCGGCGAAAATCGAGACGGTCCGCAGACCGAGTTCGTTGGCCGCACGGAAAATCCGGATGGCGATTTCGCCGCGGTTGGCGGCCATGAGTTTTCCGGGCTGGCGTTGGGATTCGAGCATGTCGGCGGGCGTTCTAGCGGGCGACGGGCGCTTCGTGAAGCGGAAATCCGGACGGATTTCAACAAGGGGCGGGGACATTCCTGTCCCCGCTTGCGAGGAACACCGCGGCTATCAACTCCCGCCCTTGCTCGTCCGGTGCCCCGACACTAGGGGGAATAAGAGTTTTTTAACCACGGATTTCACGGAATTACACGGATGAAGACTCAGGAATAAAGATGGATTTGACGATTTTGAGAATCCGCATCGCGGCTACGAGTCAAAACGCTTCAAACCAAAATCTCTTATCCGTGATAATCCGTGAAATCCGTGGTCAAAATTTCTTCAGTGCTTGAATGGTTCCCTAATGTGCCGGCAGACCTGATTTACGCGTGGACAGAGTTCATGGATTTCTCTAGTCCTATCGTTAGCCATGGCAAATCCCCCTCTTGTCCGTTCCTTGTGCCTCGTTCTTTCCATCCTGGCCACTCCCGTCTTCGCGGCGGATCCCACGGTCACCAATGTCCAAGCCGCGCAGAAGGTCGGGACAAAGCAGGTCGAGATTTACTATGACATGAGCGGCAGCACCTCGCCGGTGTTTGTGAGTCTTCAGGTGTCTTCCAATGGCGGGACCAGCTTCGCGGTGCCGGTGGCGGCACTCACGGGGGATGTGGGCGCGAACATTGCCCTTGGGCGCAACAAGAAGATCACTTGGAACGCCGGGGTGGATTGGAATAACCAGCTCAGCAACACGGTGAAGTTCCGCGTGACGGCCAGCGACACTCCACCCGCGCCGGATGGCTTCGCGCTGATTCCGGCGGGGAGTTTCCAGATGGGCGACCAGTCGAATCCGCTGGTGGGATTCATCAACGAGTTGCCGGTGCATTCGGTACAGGTGAGCGCGTTCTACATGGGGAAATACGAGGTGACAAAGGAGTTATGGGATACGGTGCGGGCTTGGGGCTTGAACAACGGCTACACGGACCTGCTGGTGGGGAATGGTTTCTACGCCTCGAAAGGGGCGAACCACCCGGTGCATTCGATCAACTGGTATGAGATGCTAAAGTGGTGCAACGCGCGGAGCCAGAAGGAGAATCTCACTCCGTGTTACGCGGTGGGCGGGGCCACCTATAAGACGGGAAATAGCGCACCGGACTGCAATTGGAATGCCAATGGTTACCGATTGCCGAGCGAGGCGGAGTGGGAGAAGGCGGCTCGTGGAGGGCTGAGTGGTCAGAATTTCCCGTGGGGCAATAGCATCAATTACAGCAACGCAAACTATCGAACGAACCCTACTTACGCTGTTAATGCACAGCCCTACAGTTCGCCAGTGGGGAGTTTTGCACCGAACGGGTATGGGTTGTATGACATGGCGGGGAACGTGAGTGAGTATTGCTGGGATTGGTATGAGAACTACTCGGCAAGTTCGCAGACCGATCCACGGGGTCCGGTTTCGGGCTCGGACCGAGTGCTCCGAAACGGCGGTTGGACCTCCGACGCGAACGACTGCCGCGTCGCGAGACGCATCAACTACCCCCCGGGCGGCAGGGACGGCATAAAAGGCGTCGGGTTTCGTGTAGCTCGCAGTTCAGTCCCTTAGAAACAGCAAGGAGCGAAATGAAGTCGCGCAGCGAGGGCCGAACGGAGAGGCGCAGTGAAGAGAGTGGAGCGGTAGAGTAATTTTGAATTTTGAATGATGGATTATGAGTGGAAGAAAAGCAGACAGGGGTTGTAGGGGCGAAGCCCCTGCTCGCGAAATTTTTGCAAAAATCAGATATGGCATTTGAGTTTATTCAGATTCCTGCGAACGGGCAGGGCAGTGCGAAGGAGGAGCTGAACAAGCTGCTACGGAACGGGCGGATCGCGTCAGTAAAAAAGGAGTTTGTTTCCAATGGTGAAGATTCGTTCTGGGCGTTTTGTATCGAGGCTGTAGCGGCGGTCTATGACCGTCGCACTTTTTCCTCGAAGCGGGTCTTTCACCCCAGAAAACCAGCGACGGTCACAGAC
>JANPAU010000158.1:0-3715 GCA_031430055.1 Akkermansiaceae bacterium
CTATCTGGTGGATATTTCAGAATCCATCGATCCCGCTGCCATCCGAAGCGCCGTGTCCGAAATCGAAAAGGCATCCTCCGCGCTCAAAAGTTCGGATCGTTCATCGGTGCTTTCGTTCGGCACTCACTTGGCCATCACCGATGCTAAAAGTCTCCGAGACTTGGCGGACGAGGCTACCGCAGGCACTGCAGATGCGGGAGCAAGAAACTCAACGAAACTTGCTGAAGCTTTGTTAGGATCACGACTCGCCTTCGACGCGGGCATGGCTCGCAGATTGGTGGTGTTTTCCGATGGCAGCCCGACCGCTCCCGGCGTCGAGGCGGCGATCCAAACGCTGCGCGAGGAAGGCGTGGATCTTCGATTCAGCCCCATGGATGGCCTACGCCGACCCGAGGCAGCACTCGTCGCGCTGGAACCGATGGCCCGCATCGCCTACCGCGGTGAGATTGTCCGGATGCGCCTGCGGATGCGGGCGAACGAGACGATGAATGGCACGGCTCGAATCCTCCACGGTGGTGTGGCGGTGGCTACCACTCCAGTGAAACTCGAAGCAGGCAAGGAGACATCGGTCACGCTGGATGTGGAAATGACTTCCGCCGGAGAGAGCCGGTGGGAGGCGGAATTGCAGGCGGAAAAGGATTGGTTTCCTATCAACAACAAGGTAGCCACCACCATCACTGTCAAGGGTGAGCCACGGCTGTTAGCGCTCCATCGGGATGAAAAACAACTCCGCCCACTGGCTCGCGCCTTAAAAAAACAAGGACTCGAACTCGAACTGCGTGGTGAACGGGGCCTACCGGATACGATGGCGGAGCTGCTTGCCTTCGATGCCGTGATCCTCGCAGACATCCCTGCGACTTCGATGAGTTTGCGCCAGATGGAGTTACTGCGTCGGTACGTTTCCGACTTCGGCGGTGGCTTGGCAATGCTTGGTTCGGAGAATTCATTCGGTCTCGGTGGCTATTTCCGCACCCCGGTCGAGGAAGCCTTACCTCTCACCTCACGATACGAGAAAGAAAAGCAGAAACCCAGCCTTGCGATGGTCTTGGTCATCGACAAAAGCGGATCGATGGACGGCCAACCCATCGAGCTCGCTCGAGCTTCAGCGAAGGCGGCGGCGGAGCTGCTAGGAGCTCAGGATCAAATCGCGGTAGTGGGATTCGATAGCGAAACCCGCGTAATCCTCAATATGACCAGCGCAGCGGATCGCGGAACGGTGATGAACTCCATCGACTCTCTACAGGCTGACGGTGGCACGGACGCTTATCCAGGTATGGTCAAAGGTCGAGAGTTGCTTCAGAATGCGGTGGCAAAAGTGAAGCACATGATCGTTCTATCAGATGGCCAAACGCCGGACAACGATTTCACCGGACTCACCCGTGACATGCGGGCGCAGGGAATGACCGTTTCCAGCGTCTGCCTCGGCGCAGGTGCCGCCAAGGATGTGATGCAATTGATCGCGCAGGAAGGCGGCGGACGTTACTACGAGACGGAAGATCCTGCGACGATGCCTCAGATTTTCACCAAGGAAACGATGCAAGCCTCGCGCTCAGCCATTAAAGAAGACCTTTTCGCTAGCGTGGTGACGGGAGATCACCCGGTTCTATCAGGTTATGAAAAGACCCAGTTACCCTACGTCCTCGGCTACGTGATGACACAGGCGAAACCTACGGCGAATCTGTTACTGGCAGCTGAAACCGGTGATCCCCTGCTCGCAGTTTGTCGCTATGGACTTGGCACCGGCCTCTGCTGGACCTCAGACCTTTCCGAGAAATGGGGTGGTGAATGGCTCGGATGGGGAAATGGCGGCGCATTCTGGGCACAGGTGTTCCGAGGGATCCTCCGCAAAGAACAATCCACCGGGCTCTCCACGACCAACTCGGTAGATCGCGAACAGTGGAAAGTGGACGTGACCCGGCGGGATGAAAAAGATTGTCCCGTGGACCGTGTGAACTGGAACGCCAAGGCCATTGATGCCAATGGGGCGGATCTGCCAGTCACCCTCCGCCAGACGGGTGTGGGACGTTACGAAGCCTCCGTGAATCTCAGCGGCCATGACCGGGTGAACCTCAGCTTGCGTGATACCGATCACTCTCTCATGAAAACCCTCGGTTGGCAGCGTGACTATCCTGCCGAATACCGGCTTGACCGCGAGCCCAATGCGGCAATCGCAGCCCTACCCCGGTTCGTGGCAGAGAAAGTGCGCTCGAAACTTCCATCCACTTCAGTCTATCAGGACATCGCCCACTGGTTCGTGTATGGAGGATTCACGTTATTGATCGGCGGTATCGCGGCACGTAGAATCTAGCAGGATTTAAACATATAAGCTCACTGCCAGATCGTTCTTCGAAAACCCCTCTTTGTATCCTCGCTGTGTCGCGATCACTTCGTCGTCCGTGGTCGGATTTTCGGGGTCACCCCAACACTCGGCGCATTCACAAGCGAACCCTTAAATCCCTAACACTCCACAACACCCCAGCTGCTGCCTTACCATTCCCCTTCAGCCGCCGCGCTCCGTCTTTTCTCCTCTCCGTAAACCGCTCCCGCGCGCCCGCAAATACCTCGTTTACAAAGTCCTTGCTGCCGATCACCGCCCCGTCTGTGAAATACCTCACCCGGCATCGCAGCATCGCAGCCATGCCCAAGTCCGCCAAGACTGTCCCATCGTCCTCAGCCTCTAACGCCTCTGCGGCATTCATCTGCGGCCTCACGACTCTCTTCTCCACCACCGCATTGCCGCTCTTTCTTTCCAGCGCCAACCCCATCGTCCGCCGGTAAATCCGCGAAGCATCCTTCCACCGCTCCGTATCAAAGCCAGCGCCCTGGTGCCCCATGCACGCCCTCACAAGTCCCTCCCTCGCCTTCTTTCCATTCCCCTTTGCTCCGCCGCCCAGTGCTTCGCCGTAGCTGCTCCACCGATACTCCGCCGGATCCTTCACCATCCCCGCCCGCACCGGATTCAAGTCGATATAGGCCGCCATCGTCCGCGCCGCCACACCGCTTTCCACGATCACGCTCTTGAAGCGCTCCTCCCACAAGGTCCCGCTACGCTGGTGCATGCGGTTGAACCAACGGGTAAAACATTGCAGCAACGTCTTCATGAACTCGCTCAAATCATGCATCCGGTAAGTGTAACGGGCATGAATTCCCGCCACCCACACCTCATCGCCCGCCGCCCGCGCCTCAGCGATTTCCCCAGCCACTGCCGCCACGACCGCCTCATGATAAATCGCCGATAAACGTTTCAACAGCCCGTCATCCCCCAGCCCTCCCTCGGGCATCGGCGGAACTTCCAACAAAATGTGAAAGTGATTGGACATAATGCAGTAAGACAAAACCCGGCAGCCCGAAAAGTTCTCATACATCCGCATGAACATCCGGAAATGCTCCCGCTCTGCGGCTTCAAACACAAACTGCCGGTCCACCACCCGGCTGACGCAATGGTAAACAGCCGGCTTCGTCGTCGAATTCTTCCAAGGAGTGATGAATCGTTTACTGCTCACGACTCCACCCTGCCCGCCACATATTTTATAGCGAGAGATTTCTACACATTTTGTCTGGGATTTTGAAGATTCTCCACACTTGGAACCAGCAACTGCACTTCCACCCGCACCTCCACTGCATCGTGCCCGGCGCGGGCATCGATGCGACGGGTCGCGTGGTCACCGTGAAAAACGCCAATTTCCTCGTTCCCCAGCCCGCATTGCGCAGCGTC
>JANPAU010000159.1:0-2844 GCA_031430055.1 Akkermansiaceae bacterium
GATCGTGGAAGCTGATCATGATCCGGATCAACCCATTCTCCTCGCGGTAAAAGCCGTAGAGGAGAACGGGCAATGGAAGCTGGATGAACTACCACATCCGTTCAAATGACTCCACCCATGCCATCCTCCTTCCACTCCACCCGCTGGACGCTCGTCCGGCGGGCGCAGGGTGATGGAGTGGAAGCACGCGCCGCGCTGTCCGAATTGTGCGAAATTTACTATCAGCCAGTGCTCCAGTTCACCCGCAGTTGGTGTGGCGATGCGGACCGGGCGCAGGATCTCGCGCATGGGTTTTTCGAAGACCTGCTCGACCGCGAATCCATCGGCGCGGTGGATCCCGTCAAAGGCCGCTTCCGCACTTATCTGCTAGGCTCGGTGAAACATTACCTCGGCCGTCAGCGCGAGCGCGATGGAGCGGCCAAGCGCGGCGGAGAGTTCACCCGGGTGCCGCTGGAGGATTCTCATGAGTCCGACGGCGCGTGGGAGCTCGAATTCGACCGGGCCTGGGCATTGGCACTGATCCGGCGGGCGTTGGATTCCTTGGGCGGCGAGATGGAGAAATCCGGAAAGGCCCGCCAATTCGAATCCCTCCGGCCCTGGCTCGACGGCGGATCGGCGGGAGACGTTTCAGAAGTCGGCATCGTGCTCGATCTTTCCCCGACTGCCTTAAAAGTAGCGATTCACCGCTTGCGCCAGCGATTCCGGCAGAAAGTCCGCGAGGAGATCACCGCCACCACCGCCGATCCTGAGGATGCGGCAGCGGAGTTCCGCCACCTCGTGGACGTCTGGGTGCGGGTGGAAAACACCCCAAATAATCCTCCGGTGTGACTGAAGCATCCTGCGCATTTGACATCCCCGTCCGGTTTTGGACACTCCAGCCATGTACGAAACCGCAGGCAAATTGAAATGGATCGGTGACACTCAGAGTTTCCCAAGCGGCTTCACCAAACGCGAGTTCGTGGTGACCACTGCCGCTGATAAGTATCCGCAGGATCTCAAGTTCGAGGTGGTAAAAGACAAGTGCCCACTGCTGGACCCCTTTGAGCTCGGCCAAGACGTGCAAGTCAGCTTCGACATCCGCGGGAACGAGTATAACGGAAAATATTTCGTCAACCTGGCGTGCTGGAAAATCCAATCAGGAGGAGCCTCGGGGGGGCAATCCAGCCCATCGAGAGAACCGTCCAACCGTCAAACCTCCAATAGCGAACCTTCTGCCGCAGAACTCCGGGGCGATGATGACTTCGACGACGAAAGCCCGTTCTGAGTTACTTCAACGCGCCGCACAGCCGAAACGCTGAAGTCACCGGGTGAACTCACATTAACTGGCATCTTGAAAGTGGTGGAACAGGGGATTCGTCTTGCGAATTTTAAAAGGTGCTCGCGTCGAATGAAGGGAATTTGAACTTGAAGCCATCCGCCTCCAGAGCGCTGGGAATTGCTCGTTGGCTACCAAGAAGTGCGCTGCTGAAGTCGCCCAAGATCAGCTTGAGAGCGAAGGCGGGGGCGGGAAAAATAGCCGGGCGGCGGAGCGTGCTCGCCAGCTTGCGAGTGAAGTCGAGGTTCCGCTCGGGATGAGGGGCTGTCCCATTCACCGGTCCTGCGAGGCTTTCCGAAAATACCGCGTGGACGATGGCGGCACGCAGGTCATCCACGTGGATCCACGGCATCCACTGTCGCCCGGAGCCGAGCCGCCCGCCGATGCCGAGTTTAAATAGGGTGTGCAGCTTTTCGAAGGCTGGCCCACCTTTGCCTAAGACGACACCTGTCCTCAGTCGGACGACACGGACGCCAAGGGACTCGGCTTCGATTGCGGCATTTTCCCAGTCGGAGCAAAGATCGGCAAGATACCCTGTTCCGCGGGAGGCGGTTTCGGAAAGGATTTCATCACCACGGTCTCCATAAATCCCGACCGCCGAGGCGTTGATCAAAACTTTGGGCCGCTCGTGGGCGGAGAGATTTGCGATGGATTGGACGATTTGCTGGGTCACGCCCACCCGACTCTCGTGGAACAGGCGGCGAGTTCGGTCGTTCCAACGTTGGTCGATGGGCTCGCCTGCGAGATTAATGACTGCATGTTGGCCGGAAAAATCAAAATTCTCCAGAGTTCCCCAGCGTTCGACGTTAGGAACTGTCCCTTTCCCCGAGCGGCTGATGCCGACGCTGGTCATGCCTTTTTCTGCAAGCAGAGTGGGCAGGCCGCGTCCGAGAAACCCGCTGACCCCCACGATTGTTACGCTTTCTTTAACCTGCATGAGAGTAAACTAGCGCAGAAATCGACGAGCTAAACTGGTTTTTACGATCTATTTTCTTTTCATTGAGATTTTTTTTGACAGAGTGATCGACTTTGTTACTGTCCCGCCGCTCTTCCCCACAACAAGTCAGGGGCGCCGCGTCTAGTCTCATTTTTAGGGATCGGCCGCGGTGTTTTTGTCGGGTCGAAGGTAGGGCGCTACATATCAGTTTGCTCGCGTAGCTCAGGGGTAGAGCGCATCCTTGGTAAGGATGAGGTCGGGGGTTCGAATCCCCCTGCGAGCTCCAGGGTCATCACGAAAAATCTCAACAGTCTCAAGCAGAACAACAACCATTATGGCAAAAGAAGCATTCCAGCGCAATAAGCCGCACGTCAATATCGGAACTATCGGTCACGTTGACCACGGCAAAACTACCCTCACCGCAGCGATCACGAATACGCTCGCTGAGAAAGGTCTTTGCCAAAAGAAGAGCTACGCTGACATCGACGCAGCTCCTGAAGAACGTGAGCGCGGTATCACCATTAACACCGCACACGTTGAGTATGAGACCGCTAAGCGTCACTACGCTCACGTCGATTGCCCCGGACACGCC
>JANPAU010000160.1:0-6639 GCA_031430055.1 Akkermansiaceae bacterium
CGCCAATCCCGTTGCTCTCTACTCTACTGAAATTTGAGGAAGGATTTCGATGCGAGCAGTTCCTCCATATCCGCTCGCGCTCCTATTGAGGTTAAAAATTCTTAATGTTTGATAAGAGAAATAGGATGCAATTGAACTCGCCGACTAAAGTCAGCGCTCCGTGGTTGCTTGGGTTTTGTTGACTTCGGTGAGGCGGCCGAGGGTGTCGTAACGGTATTGGTGGTGGATGCCGTTGAGGATGCGCTGGTCGAGCTTGCCGTCCGGACTCTAAACGTAGTGGCAGTCGGTGATGGTCTTGCCCTTGTCGTCGGTGGCGACGATGGACTTGGGGTGGCCGTCCGGGTGGGTTTCGTAGCGGACGATCCAGTTGTTCCAGAAACGCTTCTGGGTGAGATGGGGGGTGAAGAGGGAGAGGAAGATTGATTGACGATTGATGATTTTGGATTTTTGATTGTTGATTTGGAGGAGGTGTAGGTCCATTTGAGGAGCGCGTAGCCGCCGCCGGGGATGTGGTTGCGTTCGCTGGTTTTGCGATCAATACCATATTTCCCCCCATCACTTATAACATCAAGCATGAGTGTCTCCTCTGCATCGATGAGAATAAATAACGAAAAGCGGCAACATTTCTCCCCGCCGCGAGAAAGCATTTCGCACCTGCAGGGCGAGGAAGCCGCGTGTCCCGGCAAGAATCGTTACCACGGTAATGCTGCGACTTGGCAATTCTCTATCATTAATTAGCTTGCTGGGGATTATCCGGGATTTCCGCAATTCAAAAATTGCAGTTTCCCGGAATTGCCAGTTCTGCATTTTCCTCCATATTCCGGACGTGCATCGAACCTCTCAGTGGCGTGACCGGATGGAAATGTTGATCCCGCCTCTGCCGTGGGACCACCCGCAGTGGCATCCGCACGACGGACCGCCGGTAGTGCTTTTACATGGCTTGTGGCGAGGTTGGCGGGCGATGCAACCGCTGGCGCGTGCGCTTGAGCGGGAGGGGTTTTCCACCTTAAATCTCCCCTACCCCTCAGGAAGGCTGCCGGTGGATCAACTTGTCGCCCATGTCCGCGTGCAGGTGGAAAAAATCGCCGGAGACGAACCGGTCCATTTCATCACCCACTCGCTCGGCGGAATTTTAGTCAGAACCCTGCTGGCCGAAGAAGTTCCTTGGAAAACCGGGCGAGTCGTCATGCTCGCGCCGCCTAACAAGGGAAGTGAAATTGTCGATTGGTCGAAAAGTCATCCGATGATCCACCACGTGCTCGGTCCGGCGGGGCGCTCGCTGAGCAGTGACGGCATCCTGCACCGACTCCCCGCCCTGCCGTCTGAAATCGAAGCCGCAGTGATTATGGGCGACCGTTGCTCCATCCCGGTTTTCCGAAGACTCCTGGGGACTGACAACGACGGCATCGTCTCCGCCTGCAAGGGCCACCTGGACGGGCTGCGTGGATTCTCCGTGATTCATGCCGACCACACCTTTATCCAGATGCATCCAGAAGCGATTCGGCTGAGTCTTCATTTCCTCAAGACCGGCGAGTGGCCGACCTAATTCTGTAGCTGATTGAGAGACTTTTTCTGGAACTCCTCGTCGCGCAATTTTCGCAAATACTCCAAGTATTTCTGCTGGGACACCAATTCCGGATTATTCGCAACGGGTTGCTCTTGAGCATACTTCTTCCACGGGCCGTGGGGAACTTGCCCCGCCTCGACAAAACGCCAGTGCACTTTTTGGCCGGAGCGCAGACCAAGATAGTCCCGAATCGACGGGGAAAGATCAATACCCGCAGCACCATTCTGACGGGTCTTCGGCGGCTTGGTACCAAAGACAAATTCCCAGTCATCCGTTTCCCAAGGACCGCAATCTTCCCATTGCGCGTAACAACTCCGGTTGCCGTTGTAAATTTGGACCCAGCGACCTTTGCAAACCGTCTTGCCAGGCTCCGGCCGCATTCGGGAAAACCACGGAATCACTCGTGCTGCTTCGGGTTTATGCCGTCCCCAGCCCTGCACATCGTTGTAAGGGAGGGCGATGTAAAATGGATTGAGCTTGGGGATGAATTTTTTTGGGCGAAATTCTCCCGTGCTGTGGTTAGCAAGGCGGTTGCTTGGCTCGGGATCATCATAGCCACCAAAGTTGGCGGACCAATTTTGATCCCAGGAAGATTTGCAGTTTGGTGTGGGATTTCGATCCGTGGGTTGCTCACCGATCCAGAAAATCGTGCAGGTCACGTGGGTTTTCCACGGATAGAGAATCCTGCCCGTAGGCGCTGCGGGGGCACTTACGGGCGCCCGGACCGCTGGCGCTTGATTGCGGCCCGTGGGAACCATCACCTTGGGAACTGCAGGTTTCGGCGAAGTTCCCTGAGCCATCACAGGGCTGGAAAGCCCCGTGGAAATAGCCAACAGGAGCAGGTTAGAAATTAGGGTTTTAATTGGAAAAAGAACCATGGAGCAGAAACCAGAATGAATCGTGGCACTGGAAAGGGAGCCACAAAGTGAATCATCCAAGCAAGCCAAAGCTCAATTCCGGTTTGTCACAGCCCCCAATTCACTCCGCCGCTGCGGCATCATCGCCGTAGAAACTCTTGATGTAGCCATACTCGACCAGAGTATCTTGCCACGGCGCAAGCACATTGGGATCTTGGAAAATTCTCCCTGCGATCGCCAACCATTCTTCGGCTTTGATCAGATCGTTGTTGTCGTAGGCCAGCGCCGCCTTGGAGTAGTAATGGTAAGGGGAATCGTCGAGAAAATCGTATTTCTCAGCCAAAACCGCCACTTCGTCTTTCAAGCCGAGCTTCTTCTTGCTCAGCAGGATTTTGAATTCCATCAAGCGACCGAGTGCCAGATTCTCCGGAGGTAGGACTTTAAGGATTTTTTCAAACAAATCCGCAGCCTTCTTCCACTCCTTAGTGACGAAATAGATCTCCCCGACATTGAACTCGATGCTCGGATTGTCCTTGATGTAGGAAAGGGCCTTCTTAAAATCGGCCAGTGCTTTGTCGAAAGAACGCATCTCCACAAAACAACTGCCGCGCAGATTATAAAGTTCCGGGCTATCGCTGAAAATCTTCGATGCCTTTTCAATTTCCTCAAGAGTCTCAAAAACCCGCTTTTGTTGGAACAAGCGGTTGGCCTCGGTCAGATGTTTAATGAACTGATTCCGGCTCTCTTCGGGAAGATTGAGAAACGCCTGCTGATTGGGCATCAGATCTTGCGCAACTGCCACAGGCGCTTTTTCAGCGGGCTTTGTTTCATTCTGGGCCGTGAGCGGCGTGAGTAAGGCAATCAGGGAGAGTAGGGAAATGGCTTTCATGAGTGACTGATATGGAAAAAATAGGCGACGGATTTGCAAACGGCAAGCCGTCGTTCAGGCTGTTTTTCCAGACGTCCTCCTCAAATCGGTGCCTCATCCGAGACCGGCGGCACCTCATCGGCTGGAAGTTCAGAGTCACTGCCACCTTCTTTAGCGGCAGCGTGGGCCTCGAGTTTCTGCTTTCGCTTCTCCTCTTTCTTGGCCTTTTTGTCTAACTCTCTGCGGCGTTTTTCGAATGAATAATTAGGTGTAGCCATAGTTCTCCCCCGCACCGTGCGCCGAAAAGTGATGATTGGCGAGAAGTGAATTCACCCATCTCACCACATGGTCTGACGCAATTTACTGACGATTTTGCCCAGCGAGAGCCGCCGCTCACCGAGCCGCGACAACGGCACCGGACCACGAGTGGACGATGTCAGGAAAATCTCATCCGCTGCATGAAGCTGTGCGAGCGTGAGTGATCCGGTCTCGCAAGGGATGCCAATTTCGGTGGCGTGCTCGATGACTCGCTCCCGACAAATACCGGGAAGACAGCCGGAATCGAGTGCGGGAGTGCAGAGCGAACCATTTTTCACGAGAAAAAGATTGGCCGTAGCCGCCTCACAGAGATGGCCCGCAGTATTGAGGAAGATCATCTCGTCGAAGCCCAGCCGCCGTGCGTGGTCGAGGGCGATGAGATTCTCCGCATACGAAGCACACTTTAAACCCGCGAGTGGTGAATGTTCGTTCCGAGGCCATGGAGAAATGCAGGCGCTAAGACTTTCTGGCGGCGCGAATGCAGGCAGCGCGGTGATCCAAATGAGTCGATCGCCACCCGGCGAGAGTTCGTGGAGCGACCCGCTGCCGGCGGTGACAGTCAAGCGGATGCGCGCGCGGCCGTGGGTGAGTTGATTTGTTGCGAGAAGCTCAGTGGCGATCTGCTGGAAATCTAGAATCTCGACGGGCCAGCCGAGTCGCTCGCAGCCTTGGCGAAGCCGGGCGAGATGGCGATCGGCGAAAACGGGGATGCCATCCACGGCGAGGATCGTTTCAAAGAGCCCAAGTCCAAGGATTGAACCGCGATCCATCGGGGATTGTGGTAAATCCTGAGGATGAAGCCATCGGCCGTTGCACCAGAGACGAGTCATGGCCGGAGATACTGCGGTGCTAGCGTGTTTGTAAATCTTGGAAGCAGTCTGCACGCAATTCCGACTTTGCGGGCCAGACCAAGCATGCCAGCGTTCCAGCCATGCGATTTACCATCTTTCTGAGCGGTTTGACGATTCTCGCTACGGGTGCGGCCGCGCTCTATCTGCTCACTCCGCCGGACACTCTTGGGTTCTTCGTCGGAGCAATGCAGCTCGGCGGCGGCATCGTGATTTGCGGGCTTTTCTCGCTGAAAATGCAATGGCACGGAATCATCGGAGCTGGAATCCTCGCGATGTTAGGGGCCGCTCGCGGGCTGGGAAATGCGCCGGGAGTTTTGAAATTTCTATCTGGGGATCGCCTTCGCGGGGCAACGCCGGTGTGGGAAATGGGAGTGACGGTGATTTGTATGTTTCTTCTGGCGAGGGTCATTCAGGCGCTTTTTCTGGAGCGGACGCGTCGGATGCTGGAGTCGGAGGAATGAGTGACGGCACGGCTGGATCCGGGATAGGGGCAAGCACCGGCGGTGCGGGCTTGGGCAGTAGATCTTGCCACGCATGGAGTTCATACCCCTCGCCGAGTCCACCGATTTCACCCAGCAGCTCGTGGCAGCGCTGACGCCATTTCTCATAATCCGGCGGCCCGCGCTCCGCCTCGCGGCTGCCGGGGAAGACGAGGTAGCTGACTTTTAAATCAGAAACCGGGCGGCTGTAAGATGAGGCTTTCGGGTTGAGTTCGCGGGCCAAGCGCAGCGAGCCTTCCCCGACTTTGAAGGTCGGGCCGCCGTCGCCGACGATGGATGGATAAATTTTCCCCTCATAAATCACGACCGCGTAATCGCCGACGTTCGGCGCAAACGCGTCATTGGAAGTCAGAATGTCCACGGGGATGACGATAAATGGATCGTAGTCGGCGATGAGGAAGCTGCGGGCTTTGAGGTCGTCGATGCCGCGCTGGAGAAACTTGATCCGGTCTCGCAGCCAGGTCTTGCGGGCAGCGGTGGTCGCCGGTGCCGCAAGTTCTTTTTGGGCGAGGCCCATCCGCCGCTCCCAGCCGGCGACCATTGGATTAACCACCTGCGATTTTTTCGGCCAGCCGTAGCTGGTGAAAGGCTGGTAATTCGGGGAATCGACGATTTCGGCAGGCATTTCCGGCAAGCGGTCGCCGTCCGAGCCGTCCGAGACCACGTCCATTTCCGCCTGCATGAAAAACACCTTGCGACCGTTCGCAGACTTGAGGTGGAGGATGGTCTCGCAGTCGTAAATGTTGTGCTTGGTCAGCAGCTCGTTGAGCGAATTGGCATCGCGGCGGACGCGACCGGCCTTATTTTCGTAGAGCTTGCCGAACCAGTTAGAGACCTCGGCTTTCTCGACGAGAGGCGAAATTCCCGGGAGCATTTTGGAAAGCTGGGGGCTGGATTTCTCGATGTCGCCCATCGTTTTAGCAGGCGTCGGGAGGCGCAGTGAAAGCTCGTAAGTGGCGGTGTAGCTCGCATTGTCCACGCGTTCCTTGGAGGCGATGCCGCCTTTTTCAATCTTCACCGCCGTCTTAAATGGAATACCGGAGCGAAGTTTCCTGACATCCGTGATGGTGCCCAAATCAGGCTCCGGAGCAGGCGCGGCCTCTTCTTCGTTTTGCTTTTCCGCGTCCTCTAGGGATTTCTTGAGCGCGGCGATGTCGCGCTCGTATTTCTCCTCCAGCTCGGCCCGGATTTGCGCCTCCGCTTGGCGGAAAATATCCTTTTTATCCGGGGAGACGATCGCCGGTCGGGGCGCGAAAATTTCCCGCACGCCGCGCTTCAGTTTGCCGAGATTACCACTCGCAAACAACCCGAGCGCCATGATTGAAAGGTAAAACAGATCTCGTTTTCCGAACCACTGAAAACCCTTTTTCCGGCGGTTTATTTTGTCGTTTGCGCCATCCATTTCACAGACTTTGGCGATTTCCCGGCATCATTCAATCCTCGTCCCATAAACTTTTCCCGTTTTCCCCAAACTCGGCCATGACAAACCCGCCGCCATCCCTACACTCACGGCCGTGAGTTATCAGGTCTTCGCCCGCAAATACCGCCCCAAAACCTTCGACGACGTCCTCGGACAGGACCACGTCGTGAGGACACTTCGCAACGCCATCGCCCAAAAACGCTTGGCCCACGCCTATCTTTTCGTCGGCCCACGGGGCACCGGCAAGACGTCCACCGC
>JANPAU010000161.1:0-7866 GCA_031430055.1 Akkermansiaceae bacterium
AACCAATATGATTATGAAAAGGTGAATACAGGCAATGTGAAAGACCTGACATACGACGACAAAATTCGAATTCAGAGAGAAGACTACAGGCAGCAGCTGCAGAATAAAGACATATACGCGGTCGACAGCATATACTATGGCGATGAAGGATTTTTCGACGAGAAAAGGCCGGAGCTCGACGGTGATTTCTCCAGCGTGAGAAGCAGCAGCAATCAATGCGGGAATGAGGTGAAATGGGGTGAGACGAGACATAGCGCGGCGCAAATAAACACGCCACGGCGAATAAATCAATCCGCAGCTTTGCCTTTTCGAGCGAGCCAGATGGGAAGGAAGCGGGGGCGCTTGGCGTTGGGGGAGGATGGGACTGAGAATTCCGCGACTTCGAAGCCTGAGCCTTGGAGGCGACGGGTGAGATTGGCGACGTGGCGGGAGCCAGCGATGGCGAGCAGGCCGCCGGCTTGCAGTGCCTCGAAGGCCGCGGACACCCAGCGGCGTTCATCGACCCAAGTGCGATTGCGAGGGCCGGTGGGTGAGGCGTCGAGGTGGACGAGGATGGCATGCAGCAGCCCGGCATGGCGGATCAGAGCCTGCGGGCTGCAATCGTTTTCGAGGGTGATTCTGGGTTCGGACAGTAGTGGGCTGTCGGGAATGAGAGTGCGGTGCCAGTCGGCGATGGCGACGAGAGGCTCGGCGACGATGAAGTTGGCGCGTTTCTGCGGAAGTTCTCTGGCGACGGCGGCGATGGTGTGGCCTAGCCCAAGGCCGGAGAAAAAGATCTGCGGCTGGCGGGCGGGTCGGAATGGGGCGCAGGCGAGACGGGCGAGTTCTTCTTCTGCGGCACGGGTGGCGGGACCGCAGATTTGCTGGCCATGGACGAGCAGTGATTTACGCCCGTCATGCTCTTGCAAGGAGAGCGTGTTTCCGTCCGGGAGCAGGGTTTCTGCGAGGGTGATTCGTGGTTTCATGGTGCGTGGAGCAGACTTCGTCGGGCAGGGCTTAGTGGATGATTGTCAATCTGTCTACCTTGCTTGGCGGTCTTTCTGAGCGTCGGGGGATGTCCTGACACTTTAGATTCCGGGTGGAACGGTAAGGGTTCCAAAAAAAACTCCGGCCATGCTGACCGGAGTTCAAGTTAAATTTTTGTTAGTAAAAGTGAGGATGCCGCAGGCTCCCCACGGATTACAGGCTGGCCTTGAGGACGGACGAGGGCTTGAAGCCGACCGACTGTGATGCCGCGATCTTCATGGCTTCTCCGGTCTTCGGGTTGCGGCCTTGGCGAGCGGCACGTTTTTTGACTTCAAAAGTTCCAAAACCAATGATTTGGACTTTCGCATCTTTTTTTACGCCTGCGGCAATGGAGGAGAGGACGGCATCGAGGGCTTCTTCCGCAGAACGCTTGGTGGCATCTTTTCCGAGGGCTGTTTGGACGGATTCAATCAATTCAGATTTGTTCATGGCAGCGACGTTTGTGCGAATGCCGCCGGAGCTTGGCAAGAGAAAATCTGTTGAAAATAAAGGGTTTTTTTTGCAATGTCGGCTTGACTTGATGGGGTATTTTGGTGTTTCACGCGAATTTTCACAGCAAGGCCTGATGCATCAGAAACAAAATTATTTTTAGTCAGTCGCTTAAGAAGTTAGGAACTTAGGCGGTAAATAGCGTGTCGATGGGGCGCGTGATGTTGGTCAAGCCGGGCGCGGAAAATGCTCTCCCGTCACACGGCGTAATCATGGCTTGTGCCGACCGTCTGCTGAGAGCTTGGAGCCCTCATTCATCGGGGAGGAAGATAGCTTGTGAAATTTTTCACAAATAGAACTTGCGAAGGTTGCGGGTGATTCATTAAAGACCGCGCGCCCTCTGCCAGTGGGTTCATCGCATGCGATTTTTCCTAGCCACTTCGATTTTCTGGATTCTCAGTCCCCTTGCGGCCTTCGCCGCTGCGGAGGGCGGGCACCACGCATTGCCGCTCGATGCCCAACGACTGAGTGATTTTCTTCCGATCACCAACTCGATGGTGATGGTGTGGGTTGCGGTAGGTTTGATCGTGCTCTTCTGCCGCGCGGCAACTCGCAAGATGACTCTAGTTCCGACGGGTTTTCAAAATTTCGCGGAATGGGCGATCGAGTCGCTCTATGATTTCTTGGCAGGATTGCTGGGGCCGCATTTGGTGAAACGCACCTTCTGGTTTTTCGGAACGGTCTTCTTCTTTATCTTGGTGAGTAACTACCTCGGGCTGATTCCGGGAGTGGGGACCGTAGGATGGAATATCGAATACAAAGATGGATCCCACGGGTTTTTACCATTTCTGCGTGGTGTCAATGCCGACATCAACATGACAGCGGCCATGGCTTTCACTTTCGCCCTTCTATGGATTTATTGGGCGCTCACGGAGAACAACCTAAAGGCCTTCTTGGCTCACATCTTCGCTCCTAAAGGTAGTTTCAAGGGCTTCATGCTCGCCGCGATGATCCCGGTTTTCTTGTTTGTGGGTATTCTCGAAATCATCTCAATCGCGATTCGCCCCGTGGCACTTACCTTTCGACTTTACGGAAATATCTACGGCGGCGAGCAGACCTTGGAAGCTCTGATGGCGTTAGTGCCGAAGTGGCTCGCCTTCTTACCAGCGCTTCCATTCTACTTCATGGAGCTACTCGTCGGCTTCGTTCAAGCTCTTGTATTCACCTTGCTCTGCGCCATTTTCCTTAAATTGATCTGTGATCACGGCGAAGAAGAGCATCACTAAAACTTTCAGTCGTCAGACCATGTCATGCACGTGGAGACAACCGGAAACCCCAACATCAAAATAAAAATTAGACCATGTTTACAAAAGCATTTGCATTAGGACTCGCCGCCGTAGGTGGCGGAATCGGAATTGGCATCCTCGGCTCGAAAGCCGCCGAAGCCACTGGCCGCAATCCAGGCGCGGCAACTCCGATCCTCGTGATTTCGATTATTCTAGCGGCCCTTATCGAGGGTATCTTCATCCTCACCGCATTCGCAGTCCCGGGTCTCTGAGTATCCTCGCCACCCGCGCCCCTCAACCGGCGCGGGTGGTTATTTTTTAACAAATTTTTTACGATATGACCACCTTGCTAGCAGTTGCTGCCGAACATCCCGGCGTCTTAGAGACGATCTCGAAAACCTTCGGCCTGAACGTGCCGTTTTTTATCGCACAGGTGGTCAATTTTTTCTTGGTGGTTTTTATTCTCAAAAAATTCGCGTTTGGCCCGGTGCAAGCCATCCTCGAGCAACGCCGCAGTCGCATCGCTGACGGCGAAGCAAAGCTCAAGCACATCGAACAACAACTCGCCGATTCCGAGGCGACGACTGCCGCCGCCATTGCCAAGGCCAATGACGAAGCCGTCCGCCTGATCAACGAGGCAAAACAAGGTGCCTCCGTATTCTCCGAGCAGAAGTCTCAAGAGGCAATCGCTCAAGCCCAGCAAATCCTCGCTAAAGCCGAGACCGCCGCCAAGGCCGACCGCGACCGACTTTCCGCTGAGTTGAAACGTGAGTTTGGCCGTCTCGTCGCCGCCACCACCTCGCAAGTTACCGGCAAGATTCTCAATGCCGACGACCAGAAACGCATCAACGAAGATGCGCTCACGAAGGTCGAGGGCTAATTCTCGGAGTCTCCCAATCTCTCTCCATGAAAATTTCAAAAACCGCTGCCGCTGCTGCTCGTCGCTTGTTTGGACTTTGCCAAACCAACGGCCTGTTTGACGAGACGAAATTGCGCACGGTCATCGCCCGCTTGGTGGAATCCACACCGCGCGACTACAAGGCGATTCTCGCCGCTCTGCAACGCTTGACCCGGCTCGAATTCGAGCGCCGTGAGGTCACCGTCGAAAGCGCCGTCGTGCTGGACGAAGAAACTCGCCAGCGGGTAGTCGCCGGACTGACCCACCAATATGGGTCCGGTCTTGTGGTCCAATACAAAACCACTCCCGACCTCCTAGGTGGCCTTCGCATCCGCGTGGGTAACGACGTATTCGACGGCTCCGTCCAAGGTCGCCTCCAACGCCTCGCCAACGCATTCTAACCTTTTCAATCACTCTCACTTTTCCAATAGATAACTTGTCATGAGCAGCATCCTTCAAGAACTCGAACAACAGATCGCCGGCATCACGTCGTCCGTCGAAAAAACCAACATCGGCACCGTCCGTCAAGTCGGTGACGGCGTCGCCAAGGTCGAAGGACTCTCCGACGTCATGCTCAACGAAATGATCGAGTTCGGCGGCGGTGTCACCGGAATGGCGCTCAACCTCGAAGAAAGCGAAGTCGGCGTCGTCCTGCTCGGTGACTATGCCGCCGTCAAAGAAGGCGCGGAATGCCGCACGACTGGTAAACTTCTCTCCGTGCCTGTCGGCGAAGCCGTTCTAGGTCGCGTGGTCAACGCCCTCGGCGCACCCATCGACGGCAAGGGCGATATCGCTGCCGCTGCATTCTATCCGATGGAAAAAATTGCGCCGGGCATCATCAAGCGCAAATCCGTTTCCGTCCCCGTTCAAACCGGTATCATGTCCATCGACGCGATGATCCCCGTCGGCCGCGGCCAGCGCGAACTCATCATTGGCGACCGTGCCACGGGCAAGACCACCATCGCCGTGGATACTATCATTTCCCAAGCCCAGCAGAACAAGGCAGCAGAAAATGGCAAGCTCCAGAACCATAAGCCGATGTATTGCATCTACGTCGCCATCGGCCAAAAGCTCTCTAACGTCGCCCGGATCAACAAGATCCTCGATGACGCCGGTGCCATGGAATACACCACCATCGTTTCCGCCTCCGCTTCGGACGCCGCCGCGATGCAGTATCTCGCTCCGTATGCCGGTTGCGCCATCGCCGAGTATTTCATGGACCAAGGCAAGGACTGCTTGATCGTGTTTGACGACCTTTCCAAACACGCCGTCGCCTATCGCCAGGTGTCGCTGATTCTCCGCCGCCCGTCCGGCCGTGAAGCTTATCCAGGTGACGTTTTCTACCTCCATTCCCGCTTGCTCGAGCGTTCCGCCCGTCTTTCCGAAGCCGCGGGTGGTGGCTCGCTCACCGCGCTGCCGATTATCGAAACCCAGGCCGGCGACGTCTCCGCTTACATTCCTACCAACGTGATTTCCATCACCGACGGTCAGATCTATTTGGAAACCGACCTATTCTATCAAGGTGTCCGTCCTGCGATTTCCGTCGGCCTTTCGGTGTCCCGCGTGGGCTCCGCTTGCCAAACCAAGACCATCAAGTCTGTCGCCGGCACGACCAAACTCGACCTCGCTCAGTATCGCGAGCTTCAAGCCTTCGCGCAGTTTGGTTCCGACCTCGACGCTTCTACCAAGAAGAAACTTGATCGTGGTGCCCGCATCGTGGAGCTCTTCAAGCAGAATCAATACAGCCCGCTTGCCATGGAAATGGAATCCATCTATCTCTTTGCGATGCAAAACGGCTACTTCGACGACGTCGCCGTCGCCGATGTGAAACGTTTCCAAGCCGCGCTTGGTGATTTCTTCAATACCCGTAAGGGCGAACTACTTGATAAGATTCGTAACGAAAAACCCGATCTCAAGAAAGACAAGCCGATGGTGGAAGCCGTCAGTCAAGGCATCCAGGACTTCAAAAAGTCCTGGAAATAACCTTCTTTCTCTTCCTTGATTCTGGATTCTTGACTCTACACTCTCGATAACATGGCTAACCTCCGCGACATCCGCCGACGCATCAAGTCGGTAAAAAACACCGCGCAAATCACCCGCGCGATGCAGCTTGTCGCTGCGGCTAAGATGAAGAAGGCACAGGACCAAGCGCTTGCGGGTCGTGAATACGCACTGCAACTGACTCAGGTCTTATTCGACATCCGTAACAACTTCAGCGAGGAATCTCACCCGCTGCTTGAGCGCCGCGAAGGGAATCGCGAGTTGGTGTTAGTAATTTCCACTGACAAAGGTCTCTGCGGTCCAATCAATACCAACCTCGCTCGCAAAATCAGGGCGATGACTTCGCCCGACGCGCACTACGTGACCGTCGGACGCAAGCTCCGGACCATGGGTGAGAAAATGGGCATGAAAATCATCGCCGACTTCACGGTGAAAGATCCAGTGCCGTTTTCCCAAACGCGCCCGATTGCGAAGTATATCACCCAACAGTTTCTGGATGGAAACTACGACAAGGTTACCATCGCTTTCACCAGTTTCGTGAACACCCTGAGGCAAGAGCCTGAAGTGGTCACCCTGCTGCCGATCGGTGGCAAGCTACCGGGAGAAGTCCGCGCTTTTGAAGCCGTTGGAAAGGGCTTCTCCGTCGAAGCTCATGCTAAGGATGCCGTCCGCGACTATCTCTTCGAGCCAAGCCCAGGCGATGTTCTGAAGGCGATTCTCCCGCTTTATGTAAACTACGAGGTTTTCCAAGCGATCTCCGAGGCCCGCGCTTCCGAGCACTCCGCACGGATGGTCGCCATGAAGGCTGCCACCGACAATGCGAAGAAATTTATCAAAGAGCTCACGCTCGAATACAACAAACTCCGCCAAGGTGCCATCACCTCCGAGCTTCTCGAAATTACCACGGCCATGAAGGCGATGGAGTGATCTCTAACTTTTAACCTCTAACTTTTAATTCTTTTTCTCATGAGCAACCAAGGAACCATCGTCCAGATCATCGGTGCCGTCATCGACGCCGATTTCTCCAAAGCAAGCAAGCTGCCAGAAATTTTCAACGCGTTGGAAATCCAATACGTCCTCAACGGCGTGGATACCAAACTCGTTCTCGAAGTGCAGCAGCATTTGGGCGACAACTGGGTGCGCGCCGTCGCCATGTCCACCACGGACGGCCTCAAGCGCGGCATGGCCCTTACCGACCTTGGTAAGCCGATCTCGGTGCCTGTTGGAAAGCAAGTTCTGGGACGCATCTTTAACGTTACCGGTGATCTCGTGGACGAAAACGTGCCGCTTGCTGACATCAATTTCCGCTCCGCAATCCATCGTCCAGCTCCTTCTTTCACCGAACAGTCCGCGAATACTGAAGTGCTCCCGACCGGGATCAAAGTCATCGACCTCATCTGTCCGCTGCTCAAGGGTGGTAAAGGCGGCATGTTCGGTGGTGCCGGCGTCGGCAAGACCGTCGTGATCATGGAGCTCATCAATAACATCGCCAAGGCGCACGGTGGATTCTCCGTCTTCGCCGGTGTCGGTGAGCGGACCCGTGAAGGAAATGACCTTTACTGGGAAATGATCGAGTCCGGCGTTATCGCCACCGAGAAGGACGAACACGGCCATCCGAAACTCAACGAGCAAGGTAATCCAGTCCTCACCGACGGCTCCAAGGTCGCCCTTTGCTACGGCCAGATGAACGAGCCTCCAGGTGCTCGTCTTCGCGTCGCCCTCTCCGCCCTCACCATGGCCGAGCATTTCCGCGACGAGGACAATCAGGATGTTCTCCTCTTCGTCGATAACATTTTCCGTTTCTCCCAAGCCGGTTCCGAAGTATCAGCACTCCTCGGACGGACCCCGTCCGCCGTGGGTTACCAGCCAACGCTCTCCGAGGAAATGGCCGGTCTCCAAGAGCGGATCACCTCAACGAACAAAGGCTCCATCACCTCCATCCAAGCCGTTTACGTGCCTGCGGACGACTTGACCGACCCCGCGCCAGCTAACACCTTCGCTCACCTTGACGCTACCGTCGTTCTCGAGCGTTCGCTCGCTGAGCAAGCGCTCTTCCCTGCGGTCGATCCACTTGCCTCCACCTCCAAGGCACTCTCTCCCGACATCCTTGGTGAGGAACACTATCGCGTCGCCCGGGGCGTCCAACAGGTGCTCCAGCGCTACAAAGACCTTCAAGACATCATCGCCATTCTCGGCATGGACGAGCTTTCCGACGAGGACAAGATG
>JANPAU010000162.1:0-12825 GCA_031430055.1 Akkermansiaceae bacterium
CCATTGGCAAAGGGAGCGCTGTTAGGACTCAGTTATTTCCGAGGCGTTTCACGAACTCATCTAGCAGCGACTTGAGGCGTGGCTCGCGGGCGATGGCGGTGGGTTTGTCAAAGCCGAGCCAGATGGCGGTGGCGCCGCTGGGGCCGAGGCGGAGGGTCCAAGCGTCGCGCTCGGAGCCGGTGGCTCCGGTGAAGCAGCGGGTGCCGCCGGATTTTTGGAGCACGCTGGTGGCATCGAGCGCGGCGGGCGGGCTGAGGGCGGGCGTGAGCTGGGGCTTGGCTTGGTAGATGAGCTCGCCGGTGGCATCCCGGATTTCTTGGATAAGGTAGGGCTTGGCGCGTTTTCCTTGGTTGCCGAGGGTGGCGAGGCCGACGGACATTTCCCGCGGGGTGGCGGCGACGGCTCCGCGGAAGAGGTCTTCGGTTTCTAAAAAAGGTCCGGCGATGCCGAGTCCGCAGCGTTTGGCGAGGCGCTCGACCTCCGCGGGGCCGATTTGGCGGCCAGTCTGGATGGGTTTTCCGGGGAGGACGAGCTTGCCACGCTCGGCGGCGGCGGCGGCGACGAAGGGCTCGAAGGCGGAGCCGAGGTCGCGGCTGGAACGGGACCGGTCGAGGCGGGAGTGGGTGTAGTTCCGCCCGCCGATGAGGGCGAGGGTGGCGCCGGTTTTGATCTCGGTGGTGACGGCGGCGTATTGCAGGTAGGCGGGCTCAGTGCCTGCGATGTGGGCTGCCTGGGTGGGGTGGTGCCAGGTTTTTTCGCTCTCCAAGTCTTCGACGGCGCGGGTAAGCTCGGCTTCGAGGCGGTGTTGCCAGGCGGCGTCGAGGGTGGTGCGGACGCTGAGGCCACCGAGCTGGATGTCGTCGTCTTCGAGGATACGGTCGAGCTCGCGGCGGACGGCTTGGAGGGCGTAGGAGGTCTGGGTTTCGCGCATTTCCTCGCTGACGAGAACGATGGGCTCAGCGATGATGGCATCGCGGCGGGCGGGGTCGATGAGACCCATGGTGATGAGGCGGTTGAGCGTCTGGTTGCGCTGGTCTTTGGCGGCAGCCAGATCGCGGAGTGGGGAAAATTTATTGGGGCCGCGGATGATGCCGACGAGCATGGCGGACTCGCTGTCGCTGAGGTCGCGGGTGGCTTTCCCGAAGTAGGTGCGGGCGGCTTGTTCGATACCGTTTGCGCCAGCTCCGAAGTAGATGCCGTTGAGGTAATAGGTGAGAATCTCGTCCTTGGAGTAGCGATTCTCGAGGCGGAGGGTGAGGGCGATGGCGAGGAACTTGCCATGCAGGGATTTCTGTTTGAGGCCGAAGCTGGTGCGGGAGAGCTGCATGCTCAAGGTGGATGCGCCTTGGGTGAAATCCCGGTCCTTGATGTTGCGGATGGTGGCCCGGAGTAAGCCGCGAAAGTCCACGCCGCTGTGTTCGAAAAACCGGGCGTCCTCGCGGGCACGCAGCGATTTCACGAGGAAATCGGGGATCTCCTCGCGCTTGACGAGCTTGCGGCTGCTACCTCCGGGGGCGGTGATTTCTACGCCATCGCGGTCGTAGAAGGTCATGCCGGCGGGGATTTTCGCGACGTCGGCCATGTCGTAACGCATGGCGAGCATGAAGTAGAAAAACGCGAATCCTGAGAAGACGATGAGGCCGAAGATGGAGAGTTGAAAACTCAAGCGCACCGGGCCATGCAGCCACTCGGGAAGCCAGCGCTTCCAAAAGGGGAGTGGGGTGATGGGCCGCCAGGTGGACATGGACTAATTTGAGATTTGAAATTTCAGATTTGAAATTATTCCACCGGGATGGCTTTGAGCGGGATGTCTTCGTCTTGTTCGTCCTCACGCACGGGAATGGCGCGGAGTGGGGTGACTTCGGCAGCAGGGTTCTCGTTGGCGGCGAGGGTGGCCTCGTCCACGGCTTGGGCGCGGGCGGGGTGAAGCGGGCAAAGATCGTTTTCCGAGGGGGCGATATCGGCGGGGACTTGATCCATGGCGGCGGTTTTTGCCTCGCGGCAGCCAGCAGTGGCGCGTTTTCCAGAGAGGCGGCAGAGTTCCATTTCCGTGAGGGCGACCTTGCTGTTGAGCTGGCCGGCCTTGTAGCCGAGACGGTCGGCGGTTTTCATGATGTCCACCCAGACGGGGAGTGAGAGGGTGGCACCGTAGCCGCCTTGGATGGTTTTCTTGGGTGTGTCGAAGCCGACCCAGACGGTGCAGGTGAGGGAGGAGGTGAAGCCGGAGAACCAGGCGTCTTTGAAGTCGTTGGTGGTGCCGGTCTTGCCGCCGACGGGCTTGTCGAAGCCGAGCCGGGTGACGGCGGCGGCGGTGCCATGGGTGGCGACTTCTTTGAGAATGCGGGAGACGGACCATGCGGAGCCTCCCTTGGCGGCGGGGTAAGAAAGTGGCAGGGTGGTGTAGAGCACGTTGTTGTCGCGGTCGCGGATTTCCGAGATCAGGTAGGGGCGGTAGCGTTCGCCGCCATTGGGGAAAATGGTGTAGGCGGAGGCGATTTCCCAGGGTGAGGCTTCCCATGAGCCGAGGAAGGAGGAGGGATTCTCCGGCATGGGGGTGGTGAATCCGGCCATGCGGGTGACTTCCTTGACGCGGGGGATGCCGGCGTAGTTGCCGACGCGCACGGACATGGTGTTGCGGGAGCGGATGAGGCCGTAGGAAACCGGCTGCATGCCGCCGAATTTGCCATCTGAGTTTTGCGGACGCCAGGTGCCGCCGCCTTTGATTTCGCCGCCATAGATCGGGCCGTCGCTGATGCTGGTGTCTGGGCGAAGGCCCTTGTCGAAGGCGGCGAGATAGACGAAGGGTTTAAAAAGCGAGCCGATCTGGCGTTTCGCTTGGGTGGCGCGGTTAAAACGGGATTCGTTGGCATCGCGGCCACCGATGACGGCGAGCACGCCACCGGTGCGGTTTTCCACGACGACGGCGGCTCCTTGGATGTATTCGGGTTCTTTGCGGTCAGCTTCCGGGAGGTCTCGCCAAGCGGTGCGGGTCTGGTGGGGGTAGCCGGAGAGTCGCTCGACCTCGCGGAGTTTTTTATCGAGTGCTTCTTCGCCCTTGTGTTGGATGCGGAGGTCGATGGTGGTGGTGATGTTGAGGCCGCCGAGCTGGATATTTTCCTTTTCGAGAATGACTTCTAAGTCGCGGCGGATGGCGTCCATGGCGTGGGATTCCTGGGCTTCGCGACGCCATTTCGGGCGGACTTCGATCGGCTCGGCCTTGGCCATTTCTGCCTCGACCTTGGTGATGGCTCCGGCGACGACCATGCGGTCGAGGGTGGTGCCTCGCTCGCGGGTCGCCGCTTCCATGGAGCTGAAGGGGTTGAAGGAATCCGGCCCACGGACGATGCCGGCGAGCAGGGCGGATTGGGAAAGCGTGAGCTCGGAGGGGTGTTTTTCGAAATAGATGCGCGAGGCCTCGCCGACGCCTTTGATTTGGCGGCCCCAGTTGATTTGATTGATGTAGGCTTCGAGGATTTCGTCCTTCTCCAGGCGGGATTCGAGGCGGACGGCGATGGCGATTTCCAGGAGTTTGCGATCCACTTGGCGGACGATGTCGCCGCGGGATTCACCTTGTTTGAGCTGGAAAATGTCGGAGGCGAGCTGCTGAGTGATGGTGGACGCGCCTTCGCGTTTGCCTTTGAGGTTCTGCAATCCGGCGCGAACGATGCCGATGGGGTCGAAGGCACCGTGCCAATAAAAGCGCTCGTCTTCGCGAGCGAGGATGGCTTTGCGGAAATTTTCAGCGACTTGGTGAAGTGGGACGAGCGAGCGTTTCTCGCCGTGGATGCGGCCGATTTCCTCGCCAAAACGGTCGTGAATGATGGTGCGCTCAGGCATGGCGTGGATTTTCCCGAGATCGTAGTCCTTCGAGCGGATGCCGTAGATCAGGGCGAGAAATGCCAGCGCGTAAAGCCCTGCGACGACCGGGTAGCCGACGAGACGGGTAAGCAACTTCATCGGCAAGCTGAGCCGCCGGGTAAGCAGATTGAAGAGGTAAAATGGCCAGAAAAACAGGAGTGATAACGCCCCGGGGCCTCGCGATGAGGGGGCGGATTCGGGCGCATCATTGCGGCGGCGATTGGCTTCCGGCGGGTTGCGTTTTGGCATCTTCGCGCGAAAGGTATGCGATCCTTCGCCAAGGTTCCACCCTTGATATTTGACAAGACAAAATTGCGAATGAGTTTCGCTGTGAAACATACAACCATGAAAGTGAAATCCATTTTCCCTCTCGCCGCAGCTTGCCTCGGGCTGCTTCCCAGCGTGCTAACAGCCAGTGAGCCGGCACGCGATTTGAAAGACCTGACGAAACTTGAGGCCAAGGTCGAGGCGGTTTCCCGCAAGGTGATGCCCGCCACCGTTGCCCTACTTTCAGAAAGAACCCAGTCCTCCGGCTCCGGCGTGATCACCACGGCGGATGGCTTGATCCTGACCGCCGCCCACGTCGTGCAAGGCGCGGAAGAGCTGACCGTGGTCTTCCCGGATGGCGAGCAAGTCTCGGGCAAAGTCCTCGGCGCGAACTACTCCAAGGACATCGCGATGGTGCAAATCATGGGTAAAGGCCCGTGGCCATTTGCCGCGATGGGAGCCTCTAAAACCCTTAGCGCGGGCGACTGGGTCATCGCGCTTGGCCACTCCGCAGGCTTTGATGCGGCGAGAACTCCGCCCGTCCGCTTCGGCCGGGTGGTCTCAAAAGGCCCGGGAAATTTCCTCACCACCGACTGCACTCTGATCGGCGGCGACTCGGGCGGACCTCTCTTTGACCTCGACGGGAAAATCGTCGGCATCAACTCCTCCATCGGTGTCTCATTGACGAACAACAACCACGCCGGCATCGACGGCGTCAAAGACGATTGGGACCGGATTCGCGCGGGTGAAGCATGGGGAAAACTCTCGATGAATCCCTTCGCCAACCCAGAAATGCCCGTGCTCGGCATCGTCTTCGGCGAGCGCCGCGGCATCAAAGGCGTGCCGGTGGAAGGCGTGGTTCCTAAATCTCCCTCAGCCGCTGCCGGCGTGCGGGCCGGCGACGTGATTCTCAGCATCGATAGCAACACCATCCGCGATGCGAGCAAGCTCCTCCAAGTGCTGGCAAAAAAACAGCCCGGTGACAAGGTGAAGCTCGGCATCCAGCGCGACCAGAAAACCCTCCAAATCGAGGTGGTCTTGGCCCGTCGCGAAACTCTCTTTGAAGAACAATAAGGAAAACTAACATGAAATCACTTGTTTACCTCACCCTCGCCTTGGCCCTGCCAAGCGGCCTGTTTGCCCAAGATGACGACATCCCCTTGCTGCTTCCCGAGGAGCGCGAAGCGGTGGATACGCAATCCGCTGAATTTAGCGAAGCCATCCGCCCGGCACTTGCCGATGTGGCCAAGTCCACCGTGCGGGTCTGGTCAGGCTCCCGCCGGCTTGCTTACGGCACCGTCGTCGGCGATGGCAGCCGCATCCTCACCAAGTGGAGTGAGATCGCCCGCGCCCGGGGAGAGCTCCGGGTGGATGCCGCTGGTGGCGAGAGCCGTGACGTCAAGCTGCTAGGCGTCTACGAAGATGAAGATTTGGTGTTGTTGGAAATCATCGGGAAAGCGCTGACTCCAGTGAAGTGGACTACGGAATCTCCCAAGCTCGGCGGATTCCTCGCTGCGGCCCAGCCGGATGGCAAGCTCGCCGCATTCGGGGTGGTGAGCGTGCTTTCTCGGAACCTCAAGGAAACGGATCTTGCCTACCTTGGCGTGATCGGTGACCCGGATCATGCGGGGGAAGGCGTGAAAATTAGAGCTGTGGCCGAAAGTTCTGGGGCTGCTACCGCTGGCTTGAGACCGGGCAACGTGATTCTCAAAGTCGGTGACCGCCCGATTTCCGGCCTGCTCGAGCTGAAGAATGCCCTAACCGGCACCGCCCCCGGCACGACTGTGGCTCTGCTAATCGATGCGGAAAGCGGCGAAAGGAAAGTGAATGTCCTGCTAGGAAATCGTCCGAAAATGCAACAATACTTCGGCGGTCGGCTTGAGCAAATGGAGCGCATGGGCGGTCCGATCAGCCAAGTGCGAGACTCTTTCACCAACGTCATCCAGACCGACATGCGTCCAAAGCCGAATCAAATCGGCGGTCCAGTCGTCGATCTCAAGGGCCGCGTCGTCGGCATCACCATGGCCCGCGCCGACCGGACTCGCTCGTTCGTGATGCCCGCCTCCGCGGTTGTGGAGTTACTTAAAAAGGAAGCAGGAAATCCCGCCATCGCCCAAGTGCGAGGAGATGAAAAAGCCCAACTCCCCACCGGCGGCGAGCCAGCGCCTAACTCGCCACGCGGTTCGATGAAGCCACGCAGTGAAGATCGGATGCGCCGTCACCTCAGCGACATGGAGCGCCTGATGGAGCACATGCGCTCGGAGATGGAAGACCTAGAAGGGCGCTAGTCAGCCAGCCAGAATCGGCCGACTTTCCGCTTGGCAAGAGGGCGCAGTTTCGTCATCGATAGAGCGTGAAACTCAAACATTACCCTGTCTCCGCAGTCGCCTTTTTTAGCCTGTTTCATCTTAGCCTTGGCGAGCCTGTTCCGGTCATGGATTTGGAGGCACGCAAAGAGTCCGTCGTGAACCTTGAAGCCCAGATCGAACTTCGCGAAACACGCTTAACCGAACTCGGACAAGACATCGTCACCTTGGATGGCCGAATTGAAAAACGTGTCGATTCACTGGTGAAAATACTCGCTGACACCCGTGACTCGCAGGACTCGAAAACCAAAATTTCTCAAATCAAACAGGACGCCATCCAAGGCCTCCGCCGTGGTATCGATCTCTACGTCGCCAAGCGCAAAGAAGTCGCCGAGCGTGTCAAAAAAGGCGACGAAGCCGCGCTGGGCGACCTTGGGAAATTCGACACTCGCATTTCTACCCGCGTCGATCAAATCGTGGAACTCAGCAAATCCTTCCCCGCCCACGAGGATGTGAAAAAATACGAATCCGACGGCGGCGACTATTGGAATGGATATTACTACGAAAACTCCCGCATCAGCGACGAGTGGAAGCAAAACCGCCGCGACAACTCACAGAGCAAGGTCCAACGCGACGAAGTCACCACCGCCATCCGCGAAGGCATCGCACGGCTCGACCAACGCCAACGCGCCCTCAAGGACGCCCTCGACAATCGCAATCCTTCCACATCCACTCGCAAGCTCTACACTCAGGAACTCGGTCAAATCCACGCCCAAATGGAAAACCTGAACGCCCAGCTCACTGAGGTCTCCATGCCCACCGGCGGAGCCACCCGCCAGCCGAGTCTGGACGAAGCCATCGACATGGGCCAATTAATCGATGACGGCCGCAAAGATCTCCGCAGCGATGTTTCCACCCTATTTCGGCTTTACGACAGCTTCGACAAAGAGCGCCTGCGCGTCGGCGGAATGAAGGAAAATTTAACAGCCCGCAAGGAGTGGTTAGAAAAAAACGCACCGCCAGCGAAGTGAGCGAACCGTCGCTTGATCCCAAATTTCACAACCCTTTCAAGCACGATGGGGGGAAACGTTAAAAGCCGCCGACTCGGTCGGCGGCTTTAACTCAACCGGAGAAAAACCACTAACTCCGGAAATTATTAGGCATTGCGACGACGGCGCAGCAGCAACAACGCGCCGATACCGCCAATGAGAGCCGCATTTGGCTCGGGTATGACCCTCAAAGCCACATCATTACCACCGGTAAAGGTGCCGGCTCCACCACCGGTGTGATTTCCGAAGTAACTGATCTGAAATTGCTGACCGCCTAAGGTGTAGGTGCTTCCATCGACCGAAGCATTGGAGAACACACCGCTGATCGCGTCGTTACTATCATTGGCGAGAACGAAGAACAGACTCCCGAAGGTCGGGGTAAATCCTCCGATCGTGGAGACTGCCAAGAGGCCGCCGAGGGTTGCTGAACCCGTGACGTTGAGCTGGTCATATCCGCCGATGCCTGGGGCGGTGCCGCCGAGTTCAATGGCTAAATTGGAGCCAGTTTGGAGCGCGATGTCACCCAGATTGTTGAGGATGCCCGCATCACTGTTACCGGGGGCGATGGTTCCGCTCAACTGAATGGTGGTCGAGCCTTGGATGGTGCCGATGCCACGGACGGTCTGGCCGCTCGCGACGGCGAAGTTCCCAGTTTTCGTCGTGGCATCGAGGATGGCCCCGATGGATCCGGCATCGCCAACGATGATATTCGAGCTGGCGATGCCTCCGAGAGCATCGAGTTTCAAAGTTCCGGCCTTGATCGTGGTGGTGCCGGTGTAATTACCAACTCCGGACTGTGTAAAAGTTCCCGAGCCAGTCTTGATAATTCCGCTCGTGCCGGCGCCGTTGATCGTGTTTGAAATGCTGGTGTTGTTGTCTCCAGCGATTGTGAGAATCTGGCTGGCACCTAAATTTAAGGTGGTACCGCCGAAAGCGAGGCGACCATTGGTGACATCACCCGCATTCCATGTTTGTGAAGCACCCAAAGTGATGGCGGATACCGAAAAAGTCTTGAGACCGTCATCGTTGTTCACGATCCCGCCGTTGACGGTGAGAGTTGCTGTTCCGCCGATCGTAAAGTTTCCGGAAGTGTTGTTAAAAGTGATGTTTCCCGCGATTAACGAATTGGCTCCAATGCTAGGGGAAAGGCCGACTATCCCGGCAAAAATAGCATCTTCGCCAGAAATAAACGCCGTGTTAGCATCCCAGTTACTTCTCACCGGATTACCGTTGTTTGTGGACCATGTTGTACTGTCACCACCACCGTCCCAAGTCCGGATCGCCGCCTGGGCGCTGTGGGAGCCGAGCAGCGTAATCGCGGAGAGCGAGACTAAGCGGATGAATAAATTTCGAGTTGGTTTCACGATTGAGATGTCTTGGGGAGGTGAACGGGAGACTCGCTTGAGGCGGCTCAAGTAATTCAACGGTTTCGATACTGCGGATTTACTAGCAACCAGCGGGTCCGACAAGTTTTTAAAATAAAATTGAACGAATTTCACCCCGCATAAAATCAAGAATTTTTCACAACTGCCTTAATATAAGTATTATTACTCATTCAATAAATTATGCAAAACTTAATAACTAAGTTTGCCTAAAATTCGCATTCATGAATTTCAAGGTATTTTTTTCCTAGGCCAGCGCATCCTTGGCACGATTTGAAAAAGCGGCCTTTGGGAAAAGGCGGGGCGGCGGGTGGAACCAGGAGCAAAGGAAAACAAGTCGTCGGTGGAAATCTGACAAATTTGTCCGTTGCCAGCGGGCGGTGGGCATCCCAGAATCTATCCACCGATGCCCGAAAATATCCCTGCTGTTGAAATCACGAATCTGGTGAAGGACTTCAAGACGTCTTTCCGCAAGCAGATGCTGAGGGCGGTGGACGGGGTCTCGATCCGAATCATGCCGGGCGAAGTCTATGGTCTCATTGGGCCGAACGGATCGGGTAAATCGACGACGATGAAGGCGTTGCTCGGATTGGTCGCGCCGACGTCGGGGACTTGCGCGATTTTCGGAAAAGATTCGCTGAAAGTGGACTCGCGCAACGACGTGGGATTTCTGCCAGAAAACCCTTATTTTTACAAACACTTGAGCGGGGTGGAGACCCTCAAGTTCTACGGGAAGCTCTGTGGCTTAAAAGGGAAAATCCTGGAAGACCGGGTGAGTGAACTGCTCGCCTTGGTGGATCTGGAAGATGCTCGCGACCGTCGGATCGGTGGTTACTCGAAGGGAATGTTGCAGCGCATCGGCCTTGCCCAAGCCTTGGTGCAGGAACCGCGCTTGGTGATTCTCGATGAGCCGACGGCGGGCGTGGACCCCATCGGCTCGCGGCAGATCCGGGATTTGATTTTCAAGCTGCGTGAGCGCGGCATCACGGTTTTCCTGTGCTCCCACTTGCTAGAACAGGTGCAAGAAGTCTGTGACCATATCGGCATCATTTTCAAAGGGAAGATGGTCAAGGAGGGACGCTTGGAAGACTTGATCGCCATCGAAGACCAGACGGAGTTCATCATCAAGGATGCAAGTCCTGAATTGGTTTCCCGCATCAAGGAGCTGGTGACATCCTCAGCGGGTGCTTCACTTGTCCGCACTGGGAAACCTCGCACCACGCTGGAGCGGCTTTTCCTCCGTGAAACAACTAACCGCGACCAAGACTCATGAGTCAAAGCACTGCTAACATCTCACGGGGTTCCCACATCGGGCGGATCATCGTGATCGCCCGCCACGCTTTCACCCAACTGGTGAGGATGAAGGTGTTCTATTTCCTCGCGGTGTTCGCCGTGATCGCAATCGCCAGTAATTTCTTTGATCTGCCTCAGCACGAAGGGCCGGAGTCCATCGGGGTGAACGTGCTACGCTCGATCAAGAGTTGGTCGCTGGGGACGATGACTTTGTTCTCGGTGGTGCTTTCCATCGTCGCGACTGCCTTGCTGCTTCCCAAGGACGTAGAAGATCGGACGCTTTATACGATTCTCGCGAAGCCGGTTCCACGCATCGACTACCTCGCGGGAAAACTTCTGGGTGTATTACTGTTAGTCTTCGTATCGCTCGCACTGATGAATGTGCTGATGGTGGTGGTGCTACAAATCCGGACTTCCATGGTGCTGGAGCAACAGCTCGACATGGCAAAAGCTCTCGATTGGCCAAAGGAAGCGATCGACTCCCTGCGCCTCGAAACCGTTGCGAACGGTCCGACGTGGTCGTTACAAGGTGCAGTGTTTGCCGTATTCTTACGGGCATCGATCATGGCCTCACTGGCATTGCTGATTTCCACCTTCTCGACGAGCACGCTGTTTACCACGATCATCAGTTTTCTCATCTATTTCATCGGTCATTTTCAAGCGGACGTGCGCAATGCATACCTGCAAGCCGGGCAAGCGGGCGAGGGAGTGTTTGCGCGGTTAGTTTCCCTGGTGCTCTCCTTGGTACTGCCGGATTTCCAAAATTTTAATGTGATCGACGCCGTGATCGAGGGCCAAACGATGCCTCTACTGATCCTCGGGAAACTGACCTTGATTGGCCTTTATTACGCCATCTTCTTCACGATTGCTTCGTGGTTCGTCTTTGCGGAAAAGGAATTCTAAGCTTGTGAAAGCCTGGCAACGAAACTCAATCCTCGCGGTGGCCGTGCTGGCCTTCGGCGCAGCGCGTATGCCTTTCGAGGCGAGGCTGGCTAAAGAACTCCGTGCGGCGGGACTCACACCGGTGCCCATGGAGCTGGGGACGCGCGACAAAATCGGCCAGACCAGCTCTGCCGTCGCGCTCGGTGGACTGCGAACGCTGGTGGCGACCTTCATGAACCTGCGGGCGTTCTCGTTTTTCCAAGAACAACGCTGGGACGACCTCGCGGAAACTTTTGATACGATTGTCGATCTGGCACCGCGGACGCGTTATTACTGGGAAACTGGCGCATGGCACTCCGCTTACAACGCCGCGTCTTACTATATCAACGATTCCAAGTTACCCGCCCTGAGGCGGCGGGAGGCTTGGCGGGCAAGCATTCACCGAGGACGATCTTTTCTCGAACGCGGGATTAAAAACAATCCGGACGACTGGAGCCTCGCAGCCAACCTTGGATTCCTACTCTCGGACACGAACAAGTTTTCTGCCTTCCGTGATCCCAACGAGGCATTCGCCGCTGCGGCCGAGGCGTATCAGCACTCTGCGAATACTGGCACCGCACTTCCCTATGTGCGCCGGGCGGAGCTGTATGCCCTCGCCCGAGTCGCCGGAAAGGAAAAGGAAGCCCTCGCCCTCGCACGCTCTCTTTATGAGCAAAAACCAAACCGGACGCCCACACTTTTGATTCTGCTATTCGTCTTGGAGGTGTTTGAAAATCCCCAGATGGATACCACTGCGCGGGCGATCAAGTTGTTTGAAACTCCAGAAAAAGCCCTCGAAGCACTCGGTGGTCATTGGCAGCGAACTCGGGAACGGTTCCCTGTTTACGGCGTGGCAGCCACCATGGAGACATTGGAAAAAATGCTAAATATTCCCAAAGAAAAAAGCATTTTCAGCCAACCCATGCCGCCTCAGTGGAACACGGACGAGTCGTTCACGAAGTAAACCACAGACCTCACTAAACGACCTCGCCTCTTCGTCTTTATCGAGGTCGTTTAGTGAGGTCTGAAACTGAGGAAAACTTGAATTCAATACCCAGGAATTAAACAAAGCGGCCAATTAATTTAATTCTCATTGCCCGAATGAAGCAAAACTTCACATTGACGGTGAAGAATTAAACTAAATCGCCGTTTTCTTAATATGTTACGCGGACTCACAGGCCATTATTTACCGATCAGCACCACCGGGGAGACCGCCAGAGCCTTCGTGCCCTGTGCACTGCCGCCAGATCCAGTGTTGGAAATCGATGGGGAACTGGGAGCCTTACTCGATGCGGCATCCACCGCCTTGGGACGTTTGGACGGCGTCTCACTGTTGTTACCCGATCCTGGCCTCTTCCTCTACAGCTATGTCAGAAAAGAGGCCGTGTTTTCTTCCCAGATCGAGGGGACCCAATCTTCTCTCTCAGATCTCCTCAGCCATGAACTGGAAAACACACCTGCGGGCATGGAAGAGGATGCCGCAGAGGTTTCTTGCTACGTGGACGCCATGCAGCACGGGATCGCACTCTTGAAAAAGGGTGAGCCGCTCTCCCTGCGGATGATTCGCGACATCCACCGTATTTTGCTGTCTCATGGTAAAGGGAGTGAAAAAAAATCGCGACGAATACTACCGGCTTCTTCAAGAAATCCGCATTTCTGGCGATTGGGAAGAATGGCTCACTTTCTTCCTTACTGGCGTGCTAGAGACCTCACGTGCCGCCACTCAGACCGCGCGAAATTTACTCCAGC
>JANPAU010000163.1:0-1960 GCA_031430055.1 Akkermansiaceae bacterium
TTCGAACTTGGATTTAGTGTTGTGACCAAATCATAAGCCTCGAATTTCGGGTATGGGAGTCTTTTCGGGCTTCCATACCCATTTTTTTCAGATGCTAAAGCATTGTGCCACAAGAACTCACGAAGTCTAGGACAGGCTCTACCTAGAGATCCATGCGCTTGAAAACAAACTGCCCTTGGCGATCGGTCAGCAGGATTCCGTCCTTCTCGACACCCGGTTCAACGATGAAATCAAGGGCGAGCTTGGTCTATCAGTCGGCGATCACAAGCTTCCCCCACTGGGCCAGTGGGACGAGAGTCACTACCGATCCGAGGCGGCGTCCCTTTAGGCTTTCCTAGCGGGCCATCAATCCAAGCGTTATCGCTGGTTACGCACCGATGTTTTCAAGAAAACTCTCGTTAGCAATTTGAAACAGGATGCCGAGGCCCTGCGCGGCATCCTTGCAGATTCAGGTGAAATCCCCACGTCGAAGGACTTCAAGCTCCAGGCTCTCATCCGTCTGCTTCACGAGGAAGCTCCCAAGGAGAAATTCATCCTCTTCACCCAGTTCGCAGATACCGCCCGTTACCTTTCCGGCGCGCTTCATGCTGCCGGAGTTGATAGCGTGGACTGCGCCACCGGCGATTCGGAGAATCCCGCCAAACAAGCGTGGCGTTTTTCCCCGGAATCCAATGAGAAGCTCAAGGATTTCCCATCCGGCAAACAAACCCGTGTCCTCATCGCCACCGACATCCTCTCAGAGGGGCAGAACCTGCAAGACTCCGCCCGCGTCATCAATTACGACCTCCCTTGGGCCATTATTCGTCTGATCCAGCGTGCTGGACGCGTGGACCGGATCGGGCAGCGGGCGGATAATATCTTCTGCTACTCGTTCCTTCCGGCAGATGGCGTGGAAAACATCATTAAACTCCGCAATCGCCTCGTCCATCGTTTGCGCCAGAATGAGGAAGTCGTCGGCTCGGACGAATCCTTCTTCGAGGATCAGACACCCGGCGACGAGGACGCCCTACGGAACCTCTACGACGAGAAATCCGGCATTCTTGACGAACCCGTGGACGATGAGGTGGACCTTACCTCGGAGGCCTTCGAAATCTGGGCACAAGCCATCAAGGACAATCCGGCACTCCGCACGGCGGTCGAAGCTCTCCCCGATGTCGTTTACGCCACCAAGGCCCATATCCCGAATTCAGAGCGCCCGGAAAACACCCCGCCCGGTGTTCTCACCTACATTCGCACCCCACAAGATCACGACGCTCTAATTTGGATGGATGCCGATGGCAAAACCGTCTCCGAGTCGCCCGTTCGCATCCTACGCCAGGCGAAGTGTAACGCAGAAACTCCGGCTTTGCCCCGTCGCTCAGATCATCATCTGCTTGTCGCCCGCGCCACCAAGATCGTCGAAGAAGAGCGCGGTGCCATGAAGTCCGGGCAGCTCGGCTCCCGGCGGGGTGCCCGCTACCGCACTTACGAGCTCCTGCAAGACTACCTCCGCCACCGTGAAGGAGATTTATTCCTCACCGACCAAGTCCGTGCTGCGGTCCAAGCCATTTACGATCATCCACTTACCACTGAGGCCGTGGACAAGCTCAACCGCCAACTTCGCTCGACCATCTCCCCCGAAGACCTCGCCGAAATGGTCACCACCCTCCACCGCGATGACCGCCTCGTCATCGCCAACCTCCACGACGAGCCGAGCAATGAGCCGCGCATCCTCTGCTCGCTTGGCCTCGCAGACTAACACGCCATGCACCTCATTTACTTCGACGAATCCGGTAATACCGGCAATAACTTGTCCGATGACAGCCAGCCTATTTTCCTGCTGTGTGCTCTTGCTGTTCCGGCGGACCGTTGGCAGGTCATCGAAAGTGATCTCACCGAAGCCAGACGCGCCATTTATCCCGACCCCATCCCTGACCATTTTGAAATGCACGGCGCTGAGATCATCAGTCCGGGCAAGGAG
>JANPAU010000164.1:0-8456 GCA_031430055.1 Akkermansiaceae bacterium
CCAGTCGATTTGAAGGTCGCAAAAATCCTCAATGTCGGAAAAGCAGTTCATGCCGCAAAGCATGGCACTGACGGCCATGAAGAGCACCTCGCCGAAATGATGCAGTTTGTTGCCGCCGGTGCGCGGGTCTTCGATGACGGAAAATGAGGCGATGCAGGCGGGCAGGCCACCGGACCAGTCGGATTTGTTGGGATTACGAGGCATTCGGGCACGCTGCACCCACTAGATATAGCGTACAAGTCCTAATTATCACGATTTACAAACTATTTTCCCGCTCTCCCTACTCCCTAGCTTGATCGCCGTGCACGAAACCTACCTTCGCTCCCTTCTGTAAAACCTCTTCATTTTTCACAGAAGGCAGCAAAGCAAGCAAAGACCCTTGAATTTTTGAGCATGTCCAAACCTATCCTCCGCCTACACAGAACCCACCTTCGCTACCTTTGCTATCTTCTGTAAGAACCTCTTCATTTCTCACAGAAGGCAGCAAAGCAAGCAAAGGATCATAAAGTTTAAAATCCTCACAATCCATCTCCATGAAAACACAAACTCGCCGCGAGTTCCTCACCACCACCGCTGCCGCCAGTGCCACACTTTGCATGACCGGCTCACTTTCTGCCGCTCCCACTGGCAAGAAGACCTTCACCATCCTCCACACCAACGATCTACACTCGAACCTCATCGGGCCAAGCCCCGCTTCGGACTACTCGCCGTTTTCGCTCAACGACGACAAGACCCGCGGCGGCTTCGCCCGTCTGGCGACGTTGATCACCCAGCGGAAAGCGGCGCGCACCGACCAAGGCCCCGTGCTGATCCTCGATGCCGGGGATTACAGCATGGGCACCGCGTTTGCCGCAGCGATCCGCGAGACCGGCGGCGAGTTGCAAATGCCTGCGCAGATGGGTTTCGATGCCACGACGTTCGGCAATCACGACTTCGATCTCGGACCGGACGGCACCGCGCTATCATCGACGTCGCCGCCAAGGCAGGCCGCCTTCCGGCGGTGGTCGCATCGAACACCACTTTCGAGGGAGATGACTCCAAGCTGGATGGTTTCAAGCGCCTCGCCAAAGAAGGGAAACTCCGCCGCTACACCGTCATCGAGCGCGGCGGGCTGCGCTTCGGCATCTTCGGAGTGCTGGGCAAAGAGGCGATGTTTTACACCGGCGGTGCCGCTCCGGCGAAGTTCACCGATCCTGTCGAGACCGCCAAGGAGATGGTCAAAATCCTCCGCGAGACGGAGAAGGTGGATGTCGTCATCGCCCTCAGCCACGGCGGCATGACGAAAGGCGCGGACGGCAAATTCGTGGACGGCGAGGATGTGCAATTACCCAAAGCCGTGCCGGGCATTGACATCGTCATCGGCTCCCACAGCCACACCGAGCTGCACGAGGCGATCATCGTCAATGGCCGCACGCCCGTGGTGCAGACCGGCAAGTATGGCGAAAATCTCGGCGAACTCGTCATCTCGATCGATGGCGACAAGCTCACCGTGGAATCCTACAAACTCCATCCCGTGGACGACACCGTGCCCGGCGATAAAGCCATGGCCGACGAAATCGAGGGTCTCAAGAAAAGCCTCACCAGGTTCGCCTTCGCCTCGCGCGGCTACAGCATTGACCAACCGCTCGCCATCGCCCCGCGCGACATCGTCAACACCTTCACCGACATCCCCGCCAGCACGCTCGTCACGGGTTACTTCACGGGTCTGGAACTGAAAAACATGCTGGAGTTTTTCCTCGTCGATAACCCCGCCCACCCCGGCGAATATTTCCCCCGCACCTCCGGGCTGAAGATCCGTTACGACATGTCGCGCGCTAAGTTCGACGTCGTGACCGCGCTTGAAATCGGCGACATCGATCGCGGCTACAAGCCCATCGGCATCACCGACAAGGACGAGCAACTGTATAGCCTCACCACCCCGCTGTATCTCGCCGCGATCCTCGTCGCCATCCCGAAATACTCCAAAGGCAAACTCCCGCTTGTCGCGAAAAACAAAGACGGCCAGCCGCTCAAATCCAAAGTCGAAGCCCTCGAAGACCCGCGCAGCGACACCCCCGACCTGCTACCACCAGCGGGCACATTGGACAAATCCAGCATCGCCACCACCGGCGGAAACGGAGCCCCCACCGAGATCAAAGAATGGCAAGCCATCATGGATCACCTCCGCAGCCTCCCCGCGAAGAACGGCGAGACCTACAAAGACTCCGAAGGCGCATGGCCGAAGCTGCCTCTACGGCTTCATCGGCGGAGAAACGCACCAGTATTATCCGGTGCTTTTCGAAAACACCCGTGCCGTCGAGCCGAAGACTTCGCCAGACGAAGGCTATCACTTGATGACCGACATGACCGACCGGGCGATCAACTACATCAAATACTCGAAGTCCGTCGCGCCGCAGAAGCCGTTCTTCATGTATTTCGCCCCCGGCGCGGCCCATGCCCCGCATCACGCGCCCAAGGAATGGAGCCACAAATTCAAAGGTCGGTTCGACCAGGGTTGGGAAAAAGTCCGCGAGGAAACCTACGCCCGCCAGCTCAAGTCAGGTGTCATTCCTGCGGACACAAAACTCACCCCGCGCCCAGAATGGGTGCCCGCATGGGAATCCCTCTCCGCCGATCAGAAGAAACTCTACCTCCGCCTGTTTGAAAACTTCGCTGGCTACCTCGCCTTCACCGACCACGAATGCGGACGCCTCTCACCTCGGCGGCACGCGTAATCCCATGATTGTTAGCTGGCCCGCCCGCATCAAAGACAAGGGCGTCATCCGCACCCAGTTCACCCATCTCATCGATGTCGTGCCCACCATCCTCGAAGCCTCAAATCTGCCCGCGCCCAAGACCGTGGATGGCGTCTTGTTCCTCTCCACCTTCGCCAGCGCCGATGCCAAGCCCGTGCGCGGCCACGAATACCAATCCGAACTGCCAGAGGGAAAGCGCGGCCTGACTTGGAAGACGAAGTATGGCGCGGTGGGCGTGGATGTGGTGAACAAGGATCTCCTCGCGGACGGCATGAACGAGAAGGGACTTTGCGTGAATGTCCTCTATCATCCCGGCTACGCGGATTATCCGGCTTTCGATCCCGCCAAGTCCGCCACGACCATGGACTCCCTCGACGTCTGCCAGTATTTGCTCACCACCTGCACGACGATTGAAGAAGTGTGCGCTGCGCTCGCCAAAGTGAACATGATCGGTGTAGTCGAGCCAGCCATCGGCCTCGCGCCGCCGATTCCCCGCTCGGCGTCATCACCAACGCGCCGAACCGCGACTGGCAACGAGACGATGTATGAACTCTTAACGGAAGATGAGTAATGCATCGCCGGAGTTGGCTTTCTAGGCGGAGACGATTTCTGCGAGAAGCCTTGACCCGGAATGGGTCATGGGCTGGTGTGGAGAGGTGCTGCGGAATACGTCACGCTCTAAAACAGCCTCCCCTACGCATTTGGCGCAGGGACCCGTCGTGGTGGGGAAGGAAGATTTTCTGGTTCGCTTGGAGAATCGGCTCCGTAATCGGAATGAGCAGCTAACACGAAAGTTGCAGGCATGGGGCGAATTGTTGGATATCGCAGGGTGGTGTGTGGTGCTCGATTGGCCTGGCGGCGGTGTGTGGTTTAGCCGGAATGCGGAGCTGGATGTGCAGCAGCGGTGTGGAAGAACCCCGGACCGTTGGGAGGATCTGGTGTGCGGGATTCCTGCTGGGTCACTGCAGCATCGCAGCGAGGGTGTGTTGATTTGGTCCGGGCCTGCGAATGACTCCGCCGCCAAGCTGCCGCACACTTCTCTAACGCGGCGGGAAGTAGAGGTCATGTCATGGTTGAGGGAGGGCAAGACCGCTCCAGAAATCGCCGTGATTTTGGGTTGTGCGGTTAGAACAGTGGAAAAACATTTGGCCAATCTTTACCGGAAACTTGGGGTGCAGAACCGTGCTGCGGTGATTTTAAATCCATCCTCTTCCGCGAATTGACTCATGTCGCGATTTCAAGAGATGACCGAATCCAATGCCCGGAAGATCGACCGGACGATGATGGGTTTGGCCGGCCTCGAAACACTCGAGGAGTTGGAAATCCGATTCATGAGGGAAGCTGGGAAAATGCTGCCTGGGGATTGCCTGTGCTGGAACAATTGGGCACCGGATTTGAGCCGTTTGATGACCTTCAGCATGAGCGATAACTATCAGAAGCCGTTCGAAAATTTGTTGGGCGTCTTCAATGAAGTGGTGCCCTATCACCCTGTGATCGCCGCTGGCCAACTCGTCGCCACCTCTGAGGGAGTCAAGCGCTTGTCGGACTTTGAAAGTCACAGCCGCTTTCGGGAAAATCCACTATTCCGCGAGGTTTACCGCCACTTGGATTCCAATCATCAACTCGCCTACACGCCTTGCGTGCTGCAAGATCGCAGGATTGTCCTGACGTGGAACCGGCGGGCGCTGGATTTCACCGAGCGGGATCGTGAGGTTCTCCATTTCATGGGCTTGCGCCTCGGAGTGATCAGCCGCCAGATCGAACAACGACAGCTCTTGGAAAGAAATTGGCGGGCCTTGTGCGGATTTGTCGACGCCCGGATTCCTGCGGCATCTGTGAGCTTATTGGGGCTTTGTGATCTTGAGATTTTGAAGAAATTGCTCAAGTCCGGCACACGCATCGAGATTGCGCGGAGTCTTGGTATCCGGCGGGATTCCTTGGATAAGCGACTTGGCTCGATCCGCGAGTGCTTGGGATTGGAGAATCATCACCAGCTATTAAGCGCTCTAGCGGATTTGAGGACTCGGGCGAATCACGACGCAGGTTGAATTCTATCTAACACCGTTACCGCCTGCCACGCAGCTTCTACCTGATGGACTCGGAAAATCTGCGCTCCGCGTGCCATCGCCACACTGATGCAAGCGAGGCTGCCTGCGTCCCGGCTCGTCGGATCTGGCAGCCCGAGGACTTCGCCGATGACGGACTTGCGGGAAACGGGAACAAGCACGGGTCGGCCGAACTGTTGCAAGCGCCCGAGTTCGTGGAAGACGGTGAGGTTGTCCTCCCGCTGCTTGGCGAAGTCGATGCCGGGATCAAGAATGATGGAGTCGCGATCCAGTCCTACGGCTTTGGCGAGTGCGAATTTTTCCTCGAAGAAGCGTTCCATCGCTCCCATGACGTCGGGCCATTGTTGGTGGAAATGCGGGATTTTCGGCTCGCCTACGCTGTGCATGATAAGCAAAGCGGCGCCGTGCAGGGCGCAAGATTTTGCATTCCGGTCATCCGGCAGGGCGCCCATGTCATTCACTAACTCCACCTTTCTCATCCGCAACACCCGCTCGACCACCTCCGGTCGCCATGTATTCGCGGACAAAACGGGTGGCCAGATTTGCGTTTCATCCCGGGCCTCCACCCCAGTCCAGACATCCTCCCAGCGATCAATGAATCCTAGGAAACGGCGGATTTCCTCGTTTACCGTCACTGCCGCCCGATTCGTTCGCGCGCTTTCTGCGCCCACGTCGATCACATCCGCCCCCGCCGCCACTTGGTCCCTGGCCAGTGCGATGGCCTTTTCAAAATCCAGCGTCCCGTCGCCGGAAAATGAGTCGTCATTCACATTGACGATCCCCATCACCAACGGACGCCGGGGGAATTGGATCACCCGCCCGGGTAGTTTCAATTGCATGACCTTCTAAATCCTGAAAACTGAAAACTGAAAACTGAAAACTCATCCCGCTTGCCCATATCGCCCCCATCATTAGGCTCCACGCATGTCATCTACTTTCGGCCACGTTTTCCGCATCCATACTTTCGGGGAGTCGCACGGTGGCGGCGTGGGCGTCGTAATCGACGGTTGCCCGCCGCGTATTCCTGTTTCCCTTGAGCAAATCCAGCATGAACTCGACCGCCGTCGCCCTGGCCAATCGGAAATCGTCACTCCGCGCAAGGAGGCTGACACCGCCGAAGTTCTTTCCGGCCTGCAAGACGGCGTCACCCTCGGTTGCCCCATCGCCATCCTCGTTCGGAACACCGACCAGCGCCCCGGCTCTTACGATGAAATGGCCGTGAAATACCGCCCCAGCCACGCCGACTACACCTATGATGCGAAGTATGGCATCCGCTCCGCCTCCGGTGGCGGTCGGGCCTCCGCTCGCGAGACCATCGGCCGTGTCGCTGCCGCCGCCGTCGCCCGCCAAGTGCTCGTGCAGTTTCACCCCGGTATCGAAATCCTCGCCTGGGTGAAATCCATCCAAGACCTCAACGCCGACGTCGATCCTGAGACGATTTCCGGCGAAGTCATCGAGTCCAACATTGTCCGCACCGGTGATCCTGCGATGGTCGAGCCCATGATCGAGCGCATCAAAGCGATCCGCAGCGACGGCAATTCCGTCGGCGGCGTGATCGAGTGTGTCATCCGGAATTGTCCGCCCGGCCTCGGGGAACCCATTTTCGACAAGCTCGAAGCCGACCTCGCCAAGGCCATGCTCTCCATCCCCGCCACCAAGGGATTCGAAATTGGCTCCGGTTTCTCTGGCACCCTGCTCACCGGTCGCGAGCACAACGACCCCTACCGCATGATCGATGGCAAGGTCCGCACCACCAGCAATCGCTCCGGCGGCGTCCAGGGCGGAATTTCTAATGGTGAAACCATTATTTTCCGCGTCGCTTTCAAGCCCACCGCCACCATCATGAGCAATCAGGAAACGGTCACCTCCGGCGGCGAAAATACCGAGCTCCAAGGCAAAGGCCGCCATGACGCCTGTGTGCTCCCGCGCGCCGTGCCGATCGTGGAAGCGATGGCAACGCTGGTGCTAACGGATCATTTGCTGCGGCAGCGTGCGCTGGCGCACTAACTGGTGATCGTCGCCACATTCACCCTTCCTTTTGGACCTCGCCTCTCTCCCACAACTCAGCCTCGGCACCGCCGCGCTCATCATTTTCGCGATGTGCGCCGGATTCGTCATGCTGCGGGGAATTACGCGGATGATCATCGGTACCGCCGTGCTCGGACTGAGCGTTTGGATCGGCTTCCGAGTATGGCAAATCGCTCCGTCGCTCTCGATGGATTGGACCGGTAAATCGCTCGTCTGGATCACCAACGGCCTGCCCGTCGCCGCCTTGCTGGTGTCATTCTTTGTCATCCGTTTGATCACGAACGCCGTGATCCGTCCCTTTTACAAACCTCAGGGAAACTCGATCCCCGGCACGCTCGCTGGCACCGTTTTCCGACTGGTGTTAGCCTTGGTTCCCACTTCGCTGATCTTCGCCGTCGTCGCGATCATGGGCAATCACGCCGCTGCGATCGCCGATGTCCGCGCCTCGGCCGCAAAAATCGGTGGTCTCCCGGATGCCGCTCCGCCCGGGTTTAGCCAACGCCTGAGATCTGCACTCGAGGCCAATTTTCCCGAGAAATGGCTGCGTCTGCTCGATCCATTCACCGATCCGTCCCGCCTAGCCCTCGCGAAGCTCATCGCCGCACAGTCCGAGTCATCCTTGGCTCCGGTCATCAACCCGGCCACCGGCCAACCCATTCCGCGTGCCATCATCGTCGATGATCCCGCGCTCCAAAAACTTGCCCGCGAGGGGAAATTCGACACACTGCTGCGCCACCCACTCCTCACCAAAGCCCTCGCAGATCCCAAAATCCAGAAACTCCTCCGCGATTTGAACCTTTGAAGAAGTTGAGAGTCACTGGTTGAGAGTTGAGAGTCAGAAAATGCCCATCCACACCTCTCATCCTCTTTCCAAACTCTCAACCCTCAACCATCCACTCTCAACCATCCACTCTCAACCTCTTCCCATGTCCTACCTCGTCACCATCGGCCTCGAAGTCCACTGTCAGGTTAATACGAACACCAAGATGTTCTGCGCTTGCCGCACCTCCTTCGGCGACACGCCGAACACCAACACCTGCCCCGTCTGCCTCGGCCTGCCCGGCGCGCTGCCTGTCCTCAACCGCGAGGCCATCGAGAAGACCTTACTCACCGGCCTGATGCTCAACTGCGGCTCGCCCGACATTTCCAAGTGGGACCGGAAAAACTATTTCTATCCGGACATGCCGAAAAACTATCAGACCACCCAGATGGATCTTCCCCTCTGCATCGGTGGCGGCGTCCCGCTCTACGAACATTGTTACCCGACCGATGTTAGGAAAAACATCGTCAACCTCGATAAAACCGTCCGCCTCAACCGCATCCACTTGGAAGAAGACGTTGCGAAATCCACCCACCTCGGGAATTCATCGCTTATCGACTTCAACCGCGCTGGCACGCCGCTGATGGAAATCGTCACGGAGCCAGATCTTGAGTCCGGCGAGGAAGCTTTTGCCTATGTTCGCTCACTCCAAATGATCCTCCAACAAGGCGGCGTGTCCGATGCAGATATGGAAAAAGGCCAACTCCGTTGCGACGTGAACATCTCGCTGCGCAGGAAACCCGAGGAACCGTTAGGCCAGAAGGTCGAGCTGAAAAACCTCAACTCGATCTCCGCCATCCGCCGCGC
>JANPAU010000165.1:0-5454 GCA_031430055.1 Akkermansiaceae bacterium
GAGTGGGGAGGTGTGAAGGATTCAGCCGAAGCGCCCGGAGATATAATCTTCGGTTTGCTTCTTAGCAGGATTTGTGAAAATCTTCGAAGTGAAATCATATTCCACCAGCTCGCCAAGATAGAAGAAGGCGGTGCGATCGGAAACTCGCGCGGCTTGCTGCATGTTATGGGTAACAATGACGATCGTATAATTCTCCTTAAGCTCAAGAAGCAATTCTTCGACACGCCCGGAGGCGATGGGGTCCAGCGCGGAACAGGGTTCGTCCATCAGGATGATCGATGGGTCCACGGCTGTGGCGCGGGCGATGCACAGGCGCTGTTGTTGGCCGCCGGAAAGTCCGTAAGCGCTCTCGTTGAGGCGATCTTTCACTTCATCCCACAGCGCTGCACCTCGCAGGGATTTCTCGACGATGCCATCCAACACAGTCTTCTTTTTCTCACCGAGAATCCGCGGGCCGTAAGCGACATTTTCGTAGATCGAGCGCGGAAAGGGATTCGACTTTTGGAAAACCATTCCGATCCGGCGGCGGAGTTCTACGCCGTCCACCTCGGGGCTATGGATTTCGATTCCACCGATCCAGATACCGCCGCGGGTGATCTTGGCACCGGGAATGAAATCGTTCATCCGGTTAAAACATCGGAGCAAGGTGGATTTCCCGCATCCCGATGGGCCGATGAAGGCAGTGATTTCATGGCGTTGGATGTCGAGAGTGATGTTTTTCAACGCAGTGGACTTACCATAGTTGAAGTCCATCTCCTTCACCACGATGGCGGGAGCTTGCGTATTCGTAGAGGTGGAAGGAGCGGCTGCCATGCTAACTAAATCGTCCGGAAATATAGGCTTCGGTTTCCGGGTTTTTTGGATTTTCAAAGATTTGCAAGGTCTGGCCATACTCGACGAGACGACCCAGGTAGAGAAAGGCGGTGCGGTCTGAGCAGCGAGCCGCCTGTTCCATATTATGAGTGACGATGACGATGGTGAATTGCTCCTTCAAGGTGAGGATGAGTTCTTCGATCTTCAGAGTGGCAAGCGGATCCAGCGCGGCACACGGCTCGTCCATCAGCAGAATTTCCGGTTGATTGGCGATGGCGCGGGCGATGCAAAGGCGTTGCTGTTGGCCACCGGATAGACCAAACGCGGAATCATGCAGCCGATCCTTCACCTCATCCCAAAGCGCGGCGGATTTCAATGCCCACTCGACCGTAGCATCGAGTTCGGACTTCTTCGAGCGCCCAGCCACTCGGAGGCTGAAAATGACGTTTTCATAAATCGACTTGGCGAATGGATTATACTTTTGAAACACCATCCCCACGCGCTTCCGCAGGGAAATCACTTCGACTGTTGGATCGTAGAGACTGGTCCCCGCGATGCGGATATCACCTTCATGGCGGACTCCGTCGATGAGGTCGTTCATCCGGTTGAGGTTTCGCAGGAGAGTGGATTTCCCGCAGCCAGAAGGACCGATCAGGGCGGTCACTTGATGCTCGGGGATGGCCATGTCGATGTTGAAAATCGCCTGTTTCTCACCGTAGTGGAAACTAAAGTCATCCACTTGAATCAAGTCGGAACGGGTGAGCGAGGAAGCATTCATTGTTAGAAGCTGCTCACGGCGAAGCGTTTTTTGAGGCGGTTGCGGATCAGGATGGCAGTGAGATTCAAGCTTACCACCACGACGATGAGGAGCAGTGCCGTGGCAAAGACGATTGGTTTAGCGGCTTCTGCATCCGGCGATTGGAAGCCGAGGTCGTAGATGTGAAATCCGAGATGCATGAACTTGCGCTCCGGGTGAATGAATGGAGCGATGTCATCGATCGGCAGGGCGGGCGCAAGTTTCACCACGCCCACCAGCATCAACGGCGCGACTTCACCCGCACCGCGAGCCATGGCGAGGATGACTCCCGTGAGGATTCCCGGCAATGAAGCAGGCAGCACCACGCGCTGGATGGTCTGCCATTTAGAAGCGCCACACGCCAGCGCCGCTTCCCGCACGCCTCGCGGGACGGCGGTGAGTGCTTCTTCGGTGGCGACGATGACGACTGGCAAAGTGAGCAGGGCCAGAGTTAGTGATGCCCATAGAATTCCTGGTGTGCCGTAAGTCGGGGTAGGCAGTTGATCCGAGAATAATAAGCGGTCCACACCACCTCCGACGAAGTAAACGAAGAACGCCAAGCCGAAGACACCGAAGACGATCGAAGGAACGCCTGCTAGATTGTTGACGCAGATTCTGACCATGCGGACGAAGATTCCCTGCTTGGCATACTCGCGTAGATAGATCGCAGCGATCACGCCGAAGGGGGTAACGAACAAGCTCATCACCAGTGTCATCACCACGGTTCCAAAAATAGCCGGGAAGACGCCGCCCTCGGTATTGGCTTCACGAGGGTCTTCGATGAGAAACTTAAACATCCGATGAAGCATCTCACCGACTCGTGAAAAGAAGCCTGCTCGGTTGGATGGAAAAACTTCGAGTAAAGTCCCGGCGGGAAAGGTGATCTCTTTGCCATCGGCAGTGACACCGATGAAGCTGGACTCTGCTAACGTCTTTCGGATAGTAGCGGCTTCTGCTTGCAGCTTGTCGAATGATGCCTGCAGCTCGCTGCGTCTCGCGGTGGCGGTTTCCTGTTTGATCGTTCCCGTTTTTTCCTCGCGAGTGATCGAGTTGAGCTCGCGGCTGATCGCACCGATATTTCCGCGTTCGATGGTGAGCAGTTTTTTACGAGCGGCTCCGCCTTGGTCGAGGATGTTTTCAAGTGCCCGTTCGAACTCGCTAGAGTCTGCGGTAATCCGCCCTGCATGAGTTTGCAAGGCCACGGCACTGACGATGGCGGGGCCGTATTCCAAGCGTTTGACGAGCAGGAGCGATTTCGGGCGAGTTGTTGACTTGATGGTTGACCGATCAATGTATTTGAACGCCTCGCCGTTCAAATCCTTGTTACCCCGGAAAACTTGAATCTCCTCATGCAGCACTCCTGCGGCGTCGCGACGCTTGGTCTCCTGGGTGACGTAGCCCGCCACTTTTTCGTGGATTGTGCCTTGAGAGATTTCCATCAGATCGATGCGCTGTGGCCAAAATGATGAGCCGCCTTTGACCAGAATGAGTAGGAATAGCCCAAGTGCCATCGCCACACCGAAGGTCAGACCGGCAGCCGTTAGCCAGACCCAAGGCTCGCCCTTGCGGGAGCGACCGGTCGTCGCAAAGTTGGCGGAGGATTCCATGAGTTAGACGATTTTGTTGCGTTCGCGCAGACGTTGGCGGAGGATTTCTGCCAGTGTGTTCATGATGAAGGTCATTGCGAAGAGAACCACGGCTCCGAGGAAAAGCGTTCGATAGTGAGTGGAGCCGACGGGGGCTTCTGGCAGCTCCACCGCGATGTTCGCGGAGAGAGTTCTCATGCCATTGAAGATGTTCCACTCGGTCACAGGGGTATTTCCGGTGGCCATGACCATGATCATCGTCTCTCCTACCGCGCGACCGAAGCCGATCATCAGCGCGGAGAAGATCCCGGAGGAAGCGACTGGGAGCATCACCGTCCACACCACCTGCCAGCGGTTCGCTCCCAAGGCGGCTGCAGCAGCAGTTAGAGATTTAGGAACGTTGGAGAGGGCGTCCTCTGAAATCGTAAAGATCACCGGGATGACAGCGAAGCCCATCATGAAACCGAGGACCATCGAATTTCTCTGCTCAAAAGAGGTGCCCGTCACTTGCGGCCACCACAGCCGGAAATCTGCAATTTCACGGCCGGTTGTTGGATCTTTATAAACGAAGAGCCCACTTTCCAAGCATGGTCCGAGTTGCCACCCAAGCCAGCCTGAGAGAACGAGAAATGGCAGGACCACGAGCCACTCGCCGCCGTTTTCAAAGCGGTTGCGGATCGCGATCGGTAAGCGGCACCATGCGTAGCCGACAAGCAGTGCGGTCGTAGGAATCAGAATGATCATCGCCATCACGGAAGGTACCCGCGTTTCGAGAATCGGAGCCAACCACAGACCGGCGAGGAACCCCAGCACCACGGAGGGCAGCGAGGACATGATTTCCATGACCGGCTTGACCACCCGCTTCACTTCAAGTGGCAGGAACGCTGACGAAAAAAGGGCTGCAAGTAGGGCGATGGGCACGGAGAAGAGCATCGCGTAAGCTGTCCCTTTGAGTGAACCAAAGATCAAGGGAGTGAGGGAGAGCTTCGGCTCGAAATCGTCTGTGCCGCCGGTGGATTGCCATTGATAGATTGGCTTGCCGCCGCCTTCATACCACACCTTGCCGAAGAAGGCGCGCCATCCGGCATCCGGATGGGGGTCATGAATCGAGTAGCGGCGAGCATCGCCATTCGCGGCGGCGACGATGAAATTCTCGCCCTTCGCATCGAGCACGGCGTTGGTGGGATCGATGTCGACGGCATCCTCCCAGCGGACGGCGTTGGATGTGCTATGGCGGATGGATAGATCGCGGCCGGTGCCGGTGAGAAAGGTTCGGTTGCGTTGGCTGGCGGCGAAGATGACAAGGCCTTCTCCGAGGCTTGGAAATGTCTTGGTTTGCCCGAAGAGTCGTTCGCCAGCTTCATCTTTCCGGAAAAGACTCCATTGCTCCTGCTGGCCGTCCGCACCGGTGAGGATGAGGGAAACTCCGCCGAAAAGAAAATCCATCTGCCGTGGTGCAACGCCGTCGAATGGCTTGAAGACCTGGCGTTTCGAAATTCCATTCACATCTGCAAGGAAGTAGTCCACCTCACCGTTGACGCAGCCCACGAGGACCATCGCACCGTTTGGTGAAGCTCTTACCAGAATTGCCTCGGCGGTGAGTTGGGGAGTTGCATCCACTTCTTCTATCAGCGAGAGCTTGCCCTTGCCAACGAGGCCACGCTTCATCCCCAAACGCAGGATCGAGACCGACGAGGCGGTGCCTTTTCCCCGTTTTGCGACGATCACCCTGGCCGCACCAGAATCTCCATAGCTGACACCGGTAACTGGCCCGGCCCCATGGGTAAGGACAAACCACGGCTCCTCGGTGAGCGAAGGAATCACCTGTGATTTACCGTCCGGGGCGAAAGTTCGCTCATAGTTTACCAGAAATGATCCTACTCGACCATCGTCCAAGCCGATTGCGACGCGACCATGCACCGTGTCGAAGGCCAAGGCGGTGATCTTGAGTCCAGCAAGTCCGGGTAGGTCCAATTCCTTGCGGGTGCCGGTTTGCAGATTTGCGAATACGACCTTGTCTCCACCCGCGTAGAAGAATGGCATTTCGCCCCATTCGTCGACGCCGAGAACCGCTGGCTTTATAGCCGCAGAAATCTTGCCTGCCGCTTCTACGGATGCCGATTTAAAGAGCGGCACGACCTCCTTGCCGATGAAGTAAAAAATGCCGAACACCGCGATGATCACACTGATACCGCCGAAGCGGATCGCTCCGCCCATGAAGCGGTCGAACCACAAAGTCGCTCGCGAGACTTCGAAGCG
>JANPAU010000166.1:0-5156 GCA_031430055.1 Akkermansiaceae bacterium
TGGACCGATGCGCTACTAGAAGCCGGAGTCCTCGCCGAGGGCGTGCAAACCGTCGCCTACTCCTACATCGGGCCATCCATGACCTGGCCGATTTATAAAAACGGCACCATCGGCAAGGCCAAGGAAGACCTCGAGCGTGTCCAGCGTGCATTGGATACCAAGCTCGCCGCCATCCACGGCAAGGCATGGGTCTCGGTAAACAAAGCCCTCGTCACCCAAGCCAGCTCGGCCATCCCGGTCGTCCCGCTCTACATTTCACTTCTCTATCAGGTGATGAAAGACGAGGGCACCCACGAAGATACCATCGAGCAAATGGACCGCATGTTCCGCGAGCGCCTCTATAACGGAAAGCCACAACCCGACGAAGCGGGCCGCATCCGAGTCGATGACTGGGAAATGACTCCGCAGGTGCAGGAAATCATCGCCGAGCGCTGGGCGAAGGTGAACACCGAAAACTTCCAAGAATTCGGCGACTTCGCTGGCTATCAATCCAGCTTTTTGCGCCTTTTCGGTTTCGGCCTAAGCGGCGTCGACTACTCCGCCGATGCTGACCCCGCTGTCGGCATCCCATCCCTGGAAAAATAACTGGAGCGCGGGATCCACCCCGCACGATTCGGCCATGAAAAAACATCGTGCCGATGCTCTTCCGCCGCAAGGAACCCGCCTCGATCAGTGCCAGTTAGGGAACAACGCCGATGACTTTTTCTGACTCGATTTTGTAGTGATTACAAATGTTCGTCCACTGTCGGTGGTTGCCATCTTCTCGGATGTTCAAGCGTCTCAGGGCATCCTTCTGGGAGCGGTTGATTTCGACCGGATCCTTCGAGGGAACCAGCGAGGTTCTCACATTCACGCCGTTCAGCAGAGCCATCGCTTTGAACCACAAATCATCCGCACGGGGAGCCAGTTCGAGAAATAATTTCGGATCCTTCACATCCTCCATCATGCAATGCGGCGGATACAAAGTTCCTCCGAAGCCGACTGCCATCAAACACGGTTCGCTGCCACCTCGATCATGCGAATAGTGCCACTTTTTATAAGGCATCAACTCACCACCTTCGCCATACGAAATCCGCCGACACTTCCCGCCGATCACGTCCGCAGGGTGAAGCACATGGCTCGCGTATAAATTCTCCAACCAGTCGCTCTCATACATCGAGTCGTCATCACAAGTGACGATGCAGTCCTCTGGAAAATACTCCAACGAGCTCACCAGTTTCCGGTGCGAGCAACTCAGCTTGTTATACCGGATTTCAAAAACCTCGTTCTCCAGCGAAGATAGCGCCCTCGGAATCTGATTTTTTAAATCCTCATGCAGCCAAAGAATGATTTTGCGCGGCAAGTGAGTCTGCACAAAAAGACTGCGAATCGTGAGATGCACAATCCCCAACCGACTCGGAATCGACGTCAAGGAAACCACGACATCAGCATACCTAGGGGTATCTTTGAGGCATTCCTCAATCGAAATCCGACCCAACCGAAATGCCCGCGCACACGAGTCCACCTGCTTCTTCAGGCGGGTCAGCGGATTCACTAAGCTGCGGTATTTGATCATTCGATTTAAAACACTCGGAAGCGAAAAAACCCTAAGATCATCGCGCTTTCTGTGCAATCAGCGTGAATGCCTCGGCGATGGATTGTCAAGGATCCGCAGGAGCGAAGACGATGTAAACCAAGAGAAATTCTCTCGGTGGTTGACCGCAGCGCAGTTGCTGTTGTTCAGTCGGGCACCTGATGTCCCCTGCCCGTCCCGCCTCCAAAGCCCTGATTATGACGCCCCACGAGGCGCTGAAACGGTATTTCGGATTCAGCGGATTTCTCGAGGGCCAGGAGGAAGTCATCACGGAAATCACCTCCGGCCGCGACGGCTTGGTGGTGATGCCGACAGGCGGCGGAAAGTCGCTGTGTTTCCAGATTCCGGCATTGTGCTTCGGCGGGGTGACTCTGGTGATTTCGCCGTTAATCGCGCTGATGAAAGATCAAGTCGATGCACTCGTCGCCCGAGGCATCGCGGCGACGGTGATCAACTCGACGCTGAGCTGGCCCGAGCAAAAAGAACGCCTCGACGGAATGCGCTCCGGCAAATGGAAATTGGTTTACGTCGCCCCAGAGCGATTTCGCGCAGAGAGCTTTCTCAACGCCCTCAGCGGTATTGAAATCTCGCTTTTCGCCGTAGACGAGGCCCACTGCCTCAGCCAGTGGGGCCATGATTTCCGGCCAGACTACCTGCGGCTTGGGAAGTCGCTAGAGAAAATTGGTAGGCCACAATGCGTCGCCCTCACCGCCACTGCGACACCGATCGTCCGCGATGACATCAGCCAAGTGTTAGCACTGCGCAGTCCATTCGAACAGGTCAGCGGATTCTCCCGGCCGAATCTCTCGCTAAATATCTCCGCCGTGGACAAGGCCGCACAGAAAGACGAGCGAATGCGCTCCGTGATCGCTGCCCACAAGACCGGCATCATCTACTGCGCCACTCGCAAGAAGGTCGATTCCGTCTCTGAAACGCTCGCGAGCTGGGGCATCAAGTGCGTGGCCTATCACGGCGGCATGGGCGATCAGGAGCGCGAACGGGCACAGGAAATTTTCATCCGCCGCAAGGCCGACGTCGCCGTGGCGACTAACGCCTTCGGCATGGGCATCGATCGCTCCGATGTGCGTTTCGTCATTCATTACGAAATCCCCGGCAGCGTAGAAGCCTACTATCAGGAAGCCGGCCGCGCCGGGCGAGATGGGGAAAATGCCTTCTGTGAAATGCTCTTCAACTACGCAGACACGCGGACCCAAGAGTTTTTCATTGATGGCGCGAATCCCACAGCCGCCATCGTGCGCTCGATCTATCAATACCTTCTCAATGAGGCGGACAAAGACTTCGAAGTCCATCGCACGCTCGAAGACATCGCCGAGGGCGCGGATGTAAAAAACTCCATGTCAGTCGGCAGTGCCATGGCGATTCTCGCCCGTGGCGGCTACGTCGAGCGCTTCGACATCCCGAAAAAACGAATGAAGGGCACCCGCCTGCTCAAGCCGGATGTACTCAGCCGCGGGCTACAACTCGATGAAGTCGCCATCGAAGAAAAGGATCGTCGCGACCGAGAGAAACTCAAAGCCATGGTCGAGATGTGCTACTCGCGCAGTTGCAGGCAGCAGTGGATTCTCAGCTATTTCGGCGAGGAAGAGGCCGGAGTCTGCGGCACCTGCGATGTCTGCCGTGACGAAGGCTCAGGCGAGAATCGACCACCCACTACCGAAGAAATCACGGTGGTCCGCAAGGCACTCAGCGGCGTCGCCCGGATGTCTCGCCGCACCGCAACAGGTTGGGAAGCGCGCTATGGTCGCGGCAGAATCGTCCAGATGTTAGCCGGTAGCAGATCCCAAGAAATCATCGGCGGTGGACTCGACAAGCTCACCACTTACGGCATTCTCAAAGACAAAGGTGCAGGTTATTTAAACAGTCTCATGCGATCACTCGCAGATGCCGGACTGGTCGTCACCGTCACCGGCGAGTTTCCGCTACTCACCCTCACCCCTCGTGGCGACAAGGTCATGCGGGGTGCTTCAGATTTCCAACTCGTCTGGCCCGATCCTGAGGCCGGGCGCAAAGAAGTCGGACTGAAGGATCACGGCTTCGACGGACAACTTTACTCGATGCTGCGCGATATTCGTGAAAAAATCGCAAAACGTGAAGATGTCCCGTCTTACGTGGTGTTTGGCAATAAAACCCTCGAAGCCCTCGCCCGCTATCAGCCAGTCAATGCCGAGGAAGCACTGCATGTCCCAGGCATCGGTGCCGCCAAGGTCCAGCGCTACGCGAAACCCTTTCTGGAAGCCATCGTGATGTGGAGAAAATCCCGAGTGAAATGAGCGAGAAAATCCATTCCATGAACTTATCATCTATCAAATCGATCGCCTTCCTCATCCTCGGGTGCGGCATCGTCGCTTCGATCACCTCCTGTGGAGTCACGCAGGAGCAAGCTCGCCTCAAGGCGGAGGCCGCAGCGCAACCACGCTGGTTTCTTCACGAGGAGCGCATCGCCGCCGCCACTCCTCAAAAGACTTCCATCGACATTTCCCTCACCAGTCTCACCGCCCAGTTAGTCGGTGCCGATGGCAAGGCTTTGGCGGAAATGGATGTTTCCCCGGGGGTGGCAGGACACGAAACCCCCGCTGGAAAATTCTTCGTCAGAGAGAAGCTGCCACTCAAGAAGTCCAATCTTTATGGGCGCTATGTCCGGCGCGATACAGGCGAAATCGTCGTCCAAAAAGCATGGGAGCACCAAGGACCACGCCCGCCGGGCACGGTTTACGAAGGAATCTCGATGCCATGGTGGCTGCGCCTGACCGACGACGGTGTCGGAATTCACGTCGGAGGATTTTCCCGAGGCCAAACCACCAGTCACGGCTGCATCCGCTGTCCGGAGCCTGCCCAAAAGGTTTTTTGGAATCTCAGCCGCGTGGGAACTCCAGTCCGAGTGCATACCGGAGTGCATCCCTCGCCATCTCTTCTCGCTCCTCATGATGAAGAAGTGAGCTTCTTTCTTGGAGGTTACTTTGCAGGAACCTCTTTAGAAAACAGTTCTTCGAGATAGGTGGACGAGAGCAACTCCGGGGTGATGATCGGGTCTTTGCCGGGGACTAGCAGGACATTCACTGGGATTGCTGAGCGGCCTAACTCTTGGAGTTTTGCTTCGATGGCCGGGTTGGGGCTGGTTTTGTCGGCCTTGAGGGCGACGATGCCACGTTGTTTCATGAGCTGGATCACTTCGTCAGAGTAGGCGCGTTTTTTGTTTACCTGGCAGGTAGCACACCACTGCGCGGTGAAGTCGATGAAAACGGGTGTGCCATCCGCGAGCAAGGTATCGACTTTTTCCTGGCTCCAAGGTTCCCAGACAAGCGCGGATTTCTGCGGTGGCTTGGCGAGGAGGAATCCACTAACAGCGAAAAGGAGGGTGAGAGCGATGGCGATCAAGCGGGTGCGCTGAGGGCGATGGGGTAAATTCCAGCGACCGTAGATCCATGCCGCCACGGCGATGCCGCTGAGTCCAAAGATGGGGCCTAGCAGGTTCTCCAATCCGATTTGTCCGGCATAGACCCAGAGTAGGTAACCGGCGGTGGCGAAGAGGAGAAATGACATCGCCTGCTTGAAGCTTTCCATC
>JANPAU010000167.1:0-10428 GCA_031430055.1 Akkermansiaceae bacterium
GCCGGCGCTGTGGTTTGCGGGCATCGCCGGCTCCGCGTATTACGCGACCGACGAGCATGGCATGCACCCGTGGCTGCACGTCTGGGACTTCCGGCGGGCCAAGGTGAAAATCCTTTCCAAAAAAGTCTGAGGTCGCGGGGCCGGGGTTTTCCGGAAATGAAACTTGGAGCCGGTGGTTACCGCGGGTATTGCTAGACGCACCCGATGACCTCGAACGCGAACGACAAGCATCTCTTCTATGCGGAAATGGCTAAGCTGCTGGAGGCGGGGTTCGACATCCGCAAGGCGGCGGCGGTGCTGATGGACACGAGGCTGCCGCCAGCGCAAGCGGCCATGCTGGAGGATTTGAACCGCGGGCTGGAGACCGGGCAATCGATCACCGCGGCTTTCGGCAAAGATCCCAAAGCGGTCACCGAACTCGAGCGCAACATCATCGGCGCGGGCGAACGCGGTGGCAAACTGGCGCCCGCATTCCAGCATCTGGCGGACTATTTCGGCATGCTCGCCTCCGTCCGCCGGGAAGCGGTGAAGAGCCTGATCTATCCGGTCATCGTGCTGCACATGGGCATCATCATCGGCAGCGTGCCCGCGGCGTTGATGAAGGGCGACAAGACGACCGGGGAAATCCTCGGCAGCCTGGTGGTGACGCTGCTGATCGTTTACGCGGCGGCCTTCGTGGTCTTCTTGATCATCCGGGCGGTGTTGAACAAGGCACCGGAAAGCCCCGCCGTGGACCGCTTGGTCAATCGCCTGCCGTGGATTGGCAATGCCCGCCGCAATCTGGCGATGGCGCGGTTTTGCAAGGTCTATCATTCCTGCGTGCTCGCCGGAATCTCGATGAGCGAAACCGCCCTGCTCGCCGCCGAGGCCTCCCACAGCGGGGTGATCCGCGAGGCCGGAGCCAAGTTGGTGAACGTGGCGAAAGCGGGAACTGCTCTCGGCCCGCAGTTCATGGCCGATGACGCGTTTCCCAAGGCTTTCGCGAGATCCTACTCGACCGGTGAGGAAGCCGGAACCTTGGATACGGACCTCGCCCGATGGTCGAAAGTTTTCCAAAACGATGCCGAATCCAGCGCGAAAACGATGTCGGTCATGGTGCCCAAGGTGCTCTATTTCCTGATCCTGGGCTTTGTCGCGTGGAAGATCGTCGGATTCTATGGCGGCTACTACAACGACATGTTCGACCAACTGAAGGATTGAGCTCCAAGTGATTTCCAACAAAAGAAACGCCCGGTCCCCTGTGAAGAGGACCGGGTGTTTTTGAAAAACGTTATGAGGAAAACGTCGGATTACCAGCGACCGCCGCCACCGCCGCCGCCGCCGCCACGGCGATCACCGCCGCCGCCGCCGCCACCTTTGTAGCCGCCGCCACCGCCGCCGCCACGACGATCACCGCCGCCGCCGCCGTAGCCACCACCGCCGCCGCCGCCGCCGCCGCCGCCGCCGTAGCCACCACCACTTGGGCGGGACTCTTTCGGCTCGGAAGAATTCACGCGGAGAGCACGACCGTTGTAGTCGTAGTCGTTGAGAGCCTCGATGGCTGCGTTCAACTGAGTTTGGTCACCGAGAGTCACGAAAGCAAATCCCTTGGATTGCCCGGTTTCACGGTCGGTGATGATTTTGACCCGTTCAACAGGTCCAAAAGCGGCGAAGAGGCCAGTAACGTCTCCTTCAGTAGCGGTGTAGGGTAAATTACCCACGTAGATATCCATTTGATTCAATTTCAGTGACGCCATGCTTTTGAAACACTTCCTTCAACCATGGCGTCACAGGTTAAACAAAGAGCGAGGGAACTAACTTTCGTCGTTCAATCGATGTGTTGATAGGCCCCGTGGGAGCCAATTGGCAAGAAATCATTTTTTATTTAAATTTTGAATAAGATGTCCGTAATGTAAGATTGCGACGCGATGACAGTCCGTTTTTCGAGCAAGATCAAATCCATCCAAGTAATCATGAAGACATGGCTCCTTTTCCTGCGGTTGCCCGCCGCTTTTTTAATTTTCAATACGCTCCTTTTTCTCGGCTTGAGTGCATCGGGGGCGGGCCTTCCCACTCCAGCGCCTCTGGACGTAAACGGCGATACCATCCCGGACATTTGGGCACTCCGGTATCAGGCCGGGGCTCTCGACCCAGCGGCCGATTCGGATGGTGATGGAGCCTCGAATGCCAGCGAAAGCTCGGCGGGTACTGACCCGCTGGCGGCAGGCTCGTTGTTCCGGGTTTCCTCGATCATTAGGAACGTCGCAGGAGTGGATCTCACCTTCCCGACGCTTCCAGGCAAGCGTTATCAAGTGCAGGACAATGGTTCTCTAGCCGCTGCCACGTGGAGCAATTTCGGAGCGCTTTATCTAGGGACGGGCGGCGAGATGGACGCAACAATCGCTGCTCCTACGACCGCACGATTTTTCCGGGTTTATGTCGAGGATGTGGATACCGACAATGACGGTGTCACCGATTATGAGGAAATCCTTGCTGGCTTCAACCCGAACAGCCCGACCTCTTTCGGGGCCAGTGGCCTGACTGACAAGGAAGCACTGCTTGCAGCGCTCAATCCCGCAGCCGTCAACACGGTGACTGTGCAGGCCGCGGATGCCACCGCCACCGAACCCAGCCCGATGGACATGGGGATTTTTGTCATTACGCGAAGTGGGAAACTGACGCCAATCACGGTGAATTTCACTGTTGCCGGCAGTGCGGTGGAAGGCAGCGACTACTCCCCGATCAGCCGCTCGGTGACATTTCCGTTCGGAGTGAACACGGCGGCAGTGACGATTGCCCCTCAAACGGATGCTTCGATTGAATCGCCGGAATCGGTGATCCTCGCGATTGCTTCGGGCACGGATTACGCACCGCCCACTTCGGCTACGCAGGCTGCTGGGATTCTCATCCACGATCGGACTGGCACAACCGGTAGTGGCCTGACCGGAAGGTATTGGAATGAAGTGGGAAGCGGGGGCAACATCATCTCCGGGAGTAATTCGGCAAAATTTGCGGGGAGTCCGGTTTTGACCCGCACCGATGGAACGGTCAATTTCTCCTGGTTGAACGCGACGAATGGCGGATCACCGGGTGCCGGGGTCAACGGCAACTATTTTTCCACCCGATGGATGGGTGAGGTTCTCCCGGAGCACTCACAGATCTACACATTCTTCTTCACTGCGGACGATGCGGCACGGATGTGGGTGAATGGAAAACTTCTGGTCAACCAATGGCCGCGTTCTGGTGGTGCGACGGAATTCTCCGGCACCATCGAGCTGGTAGCGGGGGTGCGATACCCGATCCTGGTCGAATTCTATGAATTGTCCGGAGACGCGCGGGCTGAACTGCGGTGGCAGAGTGCGAATCTAGCCAAAGAGATCATCCCGATGACGCGCCTGTTCCCGACGGTGCCACCCAGGATTCTCAGCCCGCTCGATGTGCTGCTCATTCAAAACAGCCCGCCTTATACTTACCAAATTGTCGCCAGTGGCGAACCGACGAGCTTCGAGGCGACCAACTTGCCACCCGGTTGGACGTTTCACTCAACGACCGGTCTCATTTCCGGCACCCCCGACACGGTCGGGACTTGGCCCATTCTGCTCACGGCGACAAATGCCCATGGCTCCGGCAGCGAAATTCTAACGCTCAACGTGATCGCCACGGGCAATCAAATCACCCGCGATGTTTGGACCAATGTGCCTGGAACCACGCTTTCCTCGATATTGCTGAACACGCCGCCGAATGAAACCGGCTTGATCACGAATCTTGAGGCTCCGCAGAATGATGGCGATAATTTCGGTGCGCGCATTCGAGGCTCGCTCACAGCTCCCGCGACGGGCAGCTACCGCTTCTGGATCACTGGAGATCACGCCGCTGAGTTGTGGATTTCCAACGACAACGAAGAAGTGAACTCGTTCCGCCGCGCGGAGGTGACCGCGCCGACGGCACTTCGCGGCTGGACAGATCCCGGTGCCGGTAAATCCGACTTCCTCTGGCTCGAAGCGGGCAAGCAATACTACATCGAAGTGCGCCACAAGGCGGCCACCGGCTTCGACCATGTCAGTGTCGGCTGGCTCAAGCCCGGCGAAGGGGGCGTGGACCCTACCGACGACACCGCTCCCACAGAAGTCGTCCCGTCGTTCGTCCTTTCTCCCTACCTGGCAAGAACCAGCGGTGGCCAAGGCACGCTCTTCTATACCAATCTCACGCCACAAGGGGCCGTCGTCACAAGCGCCTCGGGAAATATCCTCCTCCGCTTGAGCGAAGACGAAACCCAGGCGGTCATCACCGTCAATTACTCGAACCTGACCACTCCTTACTTCGGCATGCATTTGCACGATCCAAATATTCCCGGGACCGGCCTCTCTAACGTCGTCTGCGATTTCGACGAACCCGGCGATGTTTCCCGCCAGCAGGATGGGACATGGCTCTGGGTCATCAAGCCTCGCGGAGCATACTCTGCGAAGCAAATCGCGGACCACATCAAGAACCCGACTGCCATGGGTCCGGTGTATTTCAACGTCCATTCCACGGCGAACACGAGTGGCGAAATCCGTGGCTCCATGAAACAACTGCAAGGCTCGCAGACCTTCGCTCCACCAGCAGCACCGCCCGCCGCGCCAGCAGATCACACCGACGCCCATGCCGCTGCACGCTTCCTAACACAAAGCACCTTCGGCGTTCACGGCGGCGACTCGAACACCAGCGGCACGCCCGACTCCATCGAAAAAGTGCAGACTTCGGCAAGCTACGAGGCGTGGCTCGATGAGCAAATCGCTCTGCCCCCCACCCTGAGCTACCCCTACGTCTTAACGAACCGCAACCTGACGTCGCCCGGCAGCTCGACTTACGGCGGTGAACTGATGTTCCGCTCCTGGTGGAGAAATTCGGTCACCGCCCCGGACCAACTCCGCCAGCGAATCGCCTTCGCTCTTAGCGAAATCCTCGTCATTTCTGAAGCGGGTCCGCTGGATGATAGGTCAGACGCGCTCTCGGACTTCTACGACACGCTGCTCCATTATAGTCTCGGCAACCCGGCTTACACCCCATCGGCGGGTGCGCCGCCAGCAGACGGCACCTTCCACAATCTACTCAAGGCCGTAACCCTCCATCCTGCGATGGGCCGCTATCTCGACATGCTGAACAACGACAAGCCTAGCCCTTCGACGGGTCGGATTCCGAACGAAAATTATGCCCGCGAAGTCCTCCAGCTTTTTTCCATCGGTCTCTATCGGCAATGGCCAGACGGCTCGTTGATGTTGAACTCCAAAGGCGAGCCGATCCCGACTTATGGCCAGGACGAGGTTGTAGGCTTCGCCCACGCCTTCACCGGTTGGGGTTACTACTACTCCGATCCCGCACCGCGCACCTCCTTCACGGGGACGCAAAATTGGATCGATTCCATGCGAGTGGTGCCTCTACGCCATTTCATTGGACCGAAGCGCACTTTGAATAACGTCGTCCTGCCAGGCTTGCCGGCCATCGCTGGCGTGGCGATCGATCCGAACGCCACCCACACTCAGCTGCAGTATGAAAATGCCGCCTACATCGCCCTCCCGGCGGTGGAACTCGAGGCCACCCACCAACAGATTTCCAAACACCCAAACACCGGTCCATTCATCTGTCGGCAGCACATCCAGCGGCTCGTCACCAGCACGCCAAGTCGTGGCTATATCTATCGGGTCGTCCAGAAATTCAACGACAACGGCTCGGGTGTTTCGGGGGATATGAAGGCGGTGGTCAAGGCCATCCTGCTTGATTACGAAGCCCGCAGCTCGACGCTTCTCACGCAGCAGGGCTTCGGCAAACAACGCGAGCCGATCGTCCGCATCGCGGCCATTGCCCGCGCTTTCCCCGCGCCAGCAGCCATCGACGGAACTTACAGCCAGACCGGAAATTTGATCACCGTCTCTGTCACCCCAGCGGTGAGCATTTCAAATGGCAGCAACGTTTATTTGGATTTCAGCGGTGCGACGCCTAGCGACTTGGATGACGCCGCCTACACCGTCATCAATCCGAGCACTGTGGGAAATTTCACCACCTTCACCGCCCGCCCGAAATCTACCGAAGGGACTGCGACCTATTCCCAAACGGCGGCCTCGCTGGTCATCAATGTCCCCGACGAGCACAGCTTCGCGACCTTGAGCAATATCTATCTGGATTTCACGAGCGTAATGCCTGCCCTTGCGAGCCAGCCGACCGATGGTCTGTTTACTATCACAAGCGCCTACAAGGTCAGTCAAAATAGCAACGATCACTTCACGGTCCCCGCACCGCTGGCGAAGCGTGCGACCTACATGCAGGCGGCTAACAGTCCGACCCTCACCTTGGACTTCCCGGCTGGCCATGACTACACGGTGGGCACCCCCATCCAGATCGACTTTGTAACGGGTGGCGCACCTTCCGGCCTTTTCACCGTACTCACCTCGACGACGCCCACGCTGACAGTCACCGGGATGGACACCCTGACGACCGTTCGCACTGGCAATGCCAATGTCATCCTCCCAGCCGACATCGTCACTCGGAACGGGGCGCTCGTGGCAACCCGCGAAAGCTACGCCGTCAATCGCACAGGCGGCAACGTGGCACTCACCTTTAATGACTGGGGACTCAATGATACCGATAACGATCTGAGCCAGACACCGATGCGTTCGCCTACGGTTTTCAACTTTTTCGAACCGGACTACCGCTCCCCAGGCATCTTGGCACAAGCCGGGCTGATTACTCCGGAGTTCCAGCTAAGCTCCGATACCACAGTGATTCGTCAGGCCAATTTCATTTACAACGGCATCTTCAACGACCTCCACGGTATCCAGGGAGTTTCCAGTTTCAATGGTGGTGGCCGTGACATCGCGCTCGATTTCCGTCCATGGATGGGTGTAGGCCCGGGCGGTTTACCTTGGACTCACAACAACAACCTCGGAGCGTTTGTGGACAAGATGAGTGCGCTCCTGATGGCGGGCCAGCTGCCCTCCACTGGAACGAATGATTACTCTACCACTCCACGCACCATTGTGAACGCCAAGTCGGTCATCACCGACTACGCGCAGTCCTTGCCCTACGACCGGGTCGTCACCGGCGTCAGTAGTACCAACTCAAACCTAACGAGCGTGACCGTCACTGCGCACGGCTACACGACAGGCGATAGCGTAACCATCTCGGGAGTGACCGGCTTTACGGCGAACAATAGCACTCTCACGGTGACGGGGGCCAATACGTTCACCATTCCGGTGACTTGCACCACGGCACCTGTAAACTTCGCCATTGCGAACGCCTCCGTTTCCGGTGTTTCGAAACCCATCACTGGATTGAGCGGCTTTTGTTCCGTGAGCCTGACGAACCACGGCTTCGCCACTGGCCAGACAGTCACCATTTTCGGAGTGACCGGCGGTGCCTTTACTCCTGACATCAACGGAACGCACATCGTCATTAACAATGGGAACACCAACTCATTCCTCGTGCCGGTGACACGTACAAGCAGTGCCAGCCAAAGCACTACCAACGCCCGCATTTCCATCGTCGGCGGCTTTTCGGACCTCATTCGCGACCGCATCAAGGCCGTCGTCCACCTGATAGCCACCTCGCCCGACTTCATCATTCAAAAGTAAACTCCACCTCATTCCTAACCATTATCGAACCATGGAAAAAAAATCATTTTACCTGCCTACCCGGCGAGATTTCATCCGGAAATCCTGCATGGCCGTTGGCACGATCTCAGTCGCCCAAACCATCCGCGATCTACGGCTTATCAATTCCGCTGCCGCCCAAGAAACCTTCAGCGACTACAAGGCCCTCGTCTGTGTATTCCTAGGCGGCGGAAACGACTCAAACAACTTGATCGTACCCCGCAGCGGCGCTGACTACACGAACTACGCCGCCATCCGCCAAAACCTCGCGCTGCCCGCCAGTTCACTCCTCCCTATCAATCCCCTCAACTCCGATGGGCGCGACTATGGACTGCATCCCGGCTGCGTGGAAATGCAGCAGTTGTTTAACGAAGGCAAACTCGCGACCCTCTTCAACGTGGGTCCGTTAGTTTACCCTCTGACTCGCGCCCAGTATTCGTCGAATTCCGTAGCCAGGCCACCCCAGCTCTTCTCACACAGCGACCAAGTCACCCACTGGCAAACTTCACTCCCAGACCAGCCCCCACGCACCGGCTGGGGCGGACGGATCGCGGATCTCTTACACCCAGACCAGCTCGACCTCATCAACGGCCTCTCCGGATCGAACGCCGCCAAGATCGCGCTCTGCACCTCCATCGCCGGCAATAACACTTTCGAAGTCGGCGGCACTTATCAGCAATACCACGTCTCAACCGGCGGCGCCGTCACCATGAGCAACGTCTCAGGCAACCGACTGCAGGCGGTGAAAGATATCCTTTCCATCCCGAGCAACGTTGTATCCAATCTCCAACGCCAAGCCTATGCAGATGTCGTCGATGGAGCCTTGGCCACCGGAGATTTGCTCAACACCGCGATCGCCAACACCACGAACACCAATTTCTGGACAGTGCCGTTCCCCACCTCGAACACCCTAGCCGACCAGCTTCGCATGGTGGCTCGTATCATCGAGGGACGTGGACCAAGCGAATTGAACATGCGGCGACAAATTTTCTACGTCACCGATGGCGGCTACGACACCCACACCTCTCAAGTCCAGAACAACGGCGTGAACCCGGCGGACCGCCTCCTAGGCGAGCACGCCTCCCGCCTGACCCGTGTCAGCAAGGCGCTCTTCGCCTTCCAACGGGCGATGGCCCAACTCGGCTTGGACGATAAAGTCACCACCTTCACCGCAAGTGATTTCGGAAGAACCTTCCGTACTAACGGCCAGGGTAGCGATCACGGTTGGGGCAGCCATCACCTCATGATGGGCGGTGCCGTGCGCGGTGGACGCATCTTCGGCACCTTTCCAACACTGCAAACGAACGGTCCGGATGCCGTGCCGACGTCTAATGAAGGCCGCTGGATTCCCACCACCTCGGTCGATCAATATTCCGCGAACCTCGCCAGATGGTTCGGAGTTTCGGACTCTAACATGGCGACCGTTTTCCCAAACATTGGTCGCTTTGGTGATCTGGAAAACTTCATGCTCTAGGCCCGTGTCCCTTTTTTCTCACAAGCGGATTCTATTCGCGCTGGCAATCATCGGCGGCCTGTTGTTTTGGAATTACAATCGCCCACTCGATCACCTGCCGATGCAGGAAATGCAAAGGCCGCTGCCGAAGGTAGCGCCATCCCCGCCGCCATTCCCGGTCGAGAACCCACCGCCAGACACCGCTGAAATCCCAGTCCCGCCAACTCCTCCTGCCGCAGTGTTACCCGCCGTTCCCGTGCCTGCCACCACGGCTCCCCCGGCCACGCGGGTTCTTCCCGGTTCTGTGACTGAGATCCCAGTCGCAGCAGAAGATATCGCTGAAGACCTCAACGCCGTCGATGCCACGATGCGCAATTTCCAAGCCATTCATGGTGAAAATCCCATCGGCTCGAATGCCGAGATCACCGCGGCGCTCCTCGGCAACAATCTCAAGCAAATCAAACTCGAAGTGCCGGCAGGTTCCCGGGTGAACGGGCAAGGGGAAATGTGCGACCGCTGGGGCACTCCCTATTTTTTCCACCAAGTCTCCGCGACCGAAATGGAAATCCGCTCCGCCGGCCCGGATCGCCAAATGTGGAGTGAGGACGATTCACAGCTGTAGGCGACAGATGCTGGAGATTCATCACCTGCGCTCTACTAGCGCCTCTTCTCCAACGGACCGCGAAATTCCATTTCGCCTGCGGAGCGCGATGCCAAAGAGCCGCCGATGCTCCTCCCGCTGCGCGGCAACGATCCGCCCGGAACACCTCGTAATCCGCACTCGCCCGCACCTCGTCCAGCGTCTCGATCATCTCCAGAATCCTCGCCTGGAGGTGTTCGTAGAGCGACCGCAGTTCTTCCAAAGGTGGTGCACTACCGCCGGGAGCGCATGTCAATAGATCGCGAAAGTTCAGCCCAAGCCGAGCCTATCCGGCTTCCCTTGGCATCCAGCTTTCCCCCACATTGTCATGCGGCCTGCGGCGAGGCCGCGCCACCACCAGCCTTGTTTCAGGATCAATACCTGCGGGTCAGACGCGGTTTGTTGACACCCGTCCTGTCCAGAGAACGTGCGCCGTCAAAGCCCACCCAAACCCATTCCCTCGTTTCAATCCATGCATCTCAAACTCCGTCAGGATCAAATCCCACCCACAGGTGAAGCGAAGCGCACCACGAAACACTTCACCGCCACCGGCCCACGCCAAAAATCCAGGAATCCAGAAATCAGCCGACAGGCTATCGCTCAAACCTATCCTTGGGGTTCTCCTTCTTGTTGTTTTCGATTCATGGCGCGCCATTTGACTTAGGCCACGTTGGTAAAAGCGCTTGATCCGTTACGCCATCAAACTTCTCAAGCGCATACTTGGAAATGAA
>JANPAU010000168.1:0-17758 GCA_031430055.1 Akkermansiaceae bacterium
CGCCGCGGAAGCCGACCAACAGCTCGCTCTCGGCAGCATCGGCACACCCGCAGCCGCTGCGGCCGATGAAGCCTCTCCCGAAGCCTAACTTTCCCAATTTCAACTGTGAATCTCGACGACATCCGCAGCCAGATCGATACCATCGATCACGACCTGCTCGACCTCCTCTCCCGCCGCGCCGAGCTCGTTCACGAGGTAGGCTTAGTGAAAAAACGCGATGGCCTGCAAATCTACGCCCCGGAGCGTGAGGAAGCGCTCCTCCGCCGGCTCATCGAAATGAATCACGGTCGCTTGCCGGAGAAATCGATCCGCGCGATTTACCGGGAGATCATGTCCGCCGCGCTGGCATTAGAAGACGACCTCACCATCGCCTACCTTGGGCCAGAAGGGACGTGGACCCATCAGGCAGCGATCAAAAAATTCGGCCACTCGGTCGGTTATTCCGCTCAACCCAATTTATCTGACGTCTTCGATCAAGTCGCCCGCCGGCTCGTGAGTTACGGTGTCGTCCCGATTGAGAACTCCACCGATGGGGCTGTCATCCACACCTTGGATCTCTTCGTCGACTCACCGCTTCACATCTGCGCCCAAATCCTGCTCCGCATCGAGCATTGCCTGATGGCAGCGATTCCTAAGGAAGAGATTAAAACCCTCTACTCTCATCCCCAAGCGCTCGGGCAGTGTAATAACTGGATCTTGAAAAATTTCCCGAACGCACAACGCGTCGAAGTTTCCTCCACCGCAAAGGCCGCCCAAATCGCCACGGAGAGAGCCACTGAGGGCGCAGCCGCCATCGGCGGAACCCTCACGGCAGAAATTTACGGTCTCAACGTCATCGAAGAATCCATCCAAGATCGCGCCACCAACACCACCCGCTTTCTTGTCATCGGTGAGAAACCCTGCCCACCCACGGGAAATGACCGGACTTCGATTCTATTTGCGATCCATGACCGCCCCGGATCACTCGTCAAAGCGCTCCAAGCCTTCGACCAATTCCACATCAACATGTCGAAAATCGAATCCCGCCCTTCCAAGCGCAAAGATTGGGAATATATTTTCTACGTCGATCTCGCTGGCCATGGCGACGATCCAAAAGTCGCCGAAGCCCTCGCCGAACTCGGCAAACACTGTTCACTCGTCAAGTTGCTCGGCTCCTACCCGGACGCCGGAGAGTAGAAAAAATCAGATTTCTGCAGCACACCCCTTGCTTAGGTGGCGCAACAATCATCGCCTGCGTGCCACACTGAAAAATCAGTGCATTGCAAGCTAGCCTTCCCGAAACAAAGCTGAGTAGCATCCCGCCGCATGAATGGAACAGTGGAATTAATCATCGATGGCAAGTCACTTGAACTGCCTACAGTTGTCGGAACTGAAGGCGAAGTCGGCATCGACATCGGCACGCTTCGCAGCAAAACTGGCGCGATCACCCTTGACCCGGCCTATGGAAACACCGGTGCCTGCAAGAGTGCCATCACCTTCATCGACGGCGAAAAAGGCATCCTTCAATACCGCGGCTACGACATCGCCGATCTCGCGAAAAAGAGCACCTTCATCGAGACCGCCTACTTACTCATCTACGGCGAACTCCCCACCCCCAAGCAGCTCACCGATTTTTCAGGACTGCTTACCGAGAACGAAATGCTCCATGAGGGCATGCGTCACCACTTTGAAGGATTCCCGCCCACTGCCCATCCGATGGCGATCCTTTCCTCGATGATCAACGCAGCTTCCTCCTATCATCCAAACCTCATTCACGCCCGCGAAGAGCGCTTCCCCTACCACGCCGCGCGCCTGATTTCCCAAGTCCGCACCATCGCCGCCTTCTCTTACCGTAAGGCCCACGGGCTACCGTCGATCTACCCAAAAACCACCCTTAAATACACCGAGAATTTCCTGCACATGATGTTCTCGTATCCCGGTGAGGATTGCGAGCTCAGACCCGAAGTCGTCAAGGCGCTCGACCTAATTTTCCTACTCCACGCCGACCACGAGCAGAACTGCTCCACCTCCACCGTGCGGATGGTAGCCTCCAGCAAGGCCAATCTTTTCGCCTCCGCTTCCGCCGGTGTCTGCGCACTCTGGGGCCCGCTCCACGGCGGTGCCAACCAAGCCGTGCTCGAAATGCTCGAGGAAATCCATAAAGAAGGCGATGACGGCACGAAGTTCCTCACCGCCGTGAAAAATAAAACCGGCAACCGCAAGCTGATGGGCTTCGGCCACCGCGTTTACAAAAATTTCGATCCGCGCGCCGTCATCATCAAGGAACAGTGCGACAAGGTGCTGGCCCAGCTTCATGTCTCTGATCCACTGCTCGACATCGCCAAGAAACTCGAGGAAATCGCCCTCCACGACGAATACTTCGTCTCGCGCAGGCTCTATCCGAATGTCGATTTCTACAGCGGCATCATCATGCGTGCCATTGGCATCCCGATGGACATGTTCACCGTGCTCTTCGCCATCGGTCGGATGCCGGGCTGGGTCGCCAATTTCAAGGAAGTCATGGACGATCCGGACAGCCGAATTTCCCGGCCACGCCAGATCTACACCGGCGAGACACTCCGCACCTACAAGCCGCTCGCCGAGCGCGGTTGAGGCTGCGGGCCGTGGTGTGCCATGAGTTGGCCTGCTGCAAGAAAAAGACGCTGAGATCCGAAAAGCCAGAAATCCGGGTCTAGTATCAATGCCCATAGAGACGAATCGATAACTGCTGTCTGACTTACAGGCACAGACCGACAGGTCGAAATCCCCGGGCATATTGCGGCTTGAGATCACGTGAGGACGCTTGCTCGCATCGAGCCACCAAGTTCTTTAAAAAATAAACTATGTGTTTATAAATATTATAGTAAATCAAACTAAATCTCCCAAGCCCTGGATGATATTTTCCGAAAGATAAGTTAAGGATCACGGACGACGAAAATAGAACATCTCTTTATAATACTCCTTGTATTTCATGTCCTTGTAATGGGAAAGGTAAATAAAATGATTAAATTCTTGCCATCATTTCGCGACGAAAGATTAGGTGCTGCAATGGAAATTGAAATGAGCTTTTAATTTTCAGAACGTTAGTCTCATTGATAAACCTAATCCCTAAAAAAATCATGAAAGTATCCTCTTCGCTCCCGCTAATCAACGCCGTGATCACTCTTTCTGTGCCGGCTTATGCAGGCAACCAGCCGCCCCCCGTTACGGGTCCATGCCCCGGAAACTCACAAAAATGCACCCGCGTTGATTTCAATGATAACAACGGCTGGGGCAACGGTGACCAAAACGCACCGGGCAACAGCGGAGGCAACAACAACGCGGAAAACGGTCCTCGTGACACCAGACCGGGCAACTCAGGCGGCAACAATGGCTCTGGCAACGGAAACAATAGTAACGCGGCCTCCCTCCAAGACCAAGCGACGCAACTCGAACTGCAACGCATCGAATCCGAAGCTCTCGCAAAAATAGCGCTGCAGAATCAAGCCTCCAAACCTACTAGCACGCCTACAACACCTGGGAAGTCGGCAGCGGCCAGCACGGGAAGCCAAGCGAGCAATGGCGTGGCACGACGCGCCAAGTAAGTATTCCCATGGCGATTCCACTACCTAACAAGGGTCGCGGAATGCTTTCAGAAATCGCCCGCAAGGGCATGTTGTTCTTGGGGATCCTCACGTTCGGCTTGCTCTTTCCCGCAGTAGCGACTTGGGGTGGTTCGACGAATCTCATCAACTGGGGTCCTGGACTACTACTTGCGGGTGCCGCCTGTTTGCTATTGCTCGACAAGGACCGCCTCGCATTGCGAGGCGGCACCCTTCATGCGGGCTTTTTCCTACTCCTGCTCGGGTTCTTATTTGTCCGGGCACGCAACTCCCCGGACGTCTCGGCCACGGCAAACAATTCCGCCCTGCTTGCCCTAGTGGCGATCGGTTTCCTCATCGGCAAACTGGCCAGCATCACTCAGTCCCGCGCGCTGTTCGTCGGCCTCGCGCTGGTTTCCATCGTAAATCTGGTCTGCTCGGTGATTCAGATGAGCGATCCGCAATGGAACCTGATTTACCCTCTGCGCTCGGCAGAATTCCCCTCCGGCCTCTTCGCCCACTACAGCTATTCTGCGGCCTTCTGCCTTGGTGCAAGCGGTCTGCTCATCTCCGGCAGTTACAAGGAACGCACTTGGCTAAAAGCCCTTTTAATCATCGGTGCCGTTTGCGCGCTCATCGCCATTCCGCTCAGTCTCTCGCGGGGCGCAAATCTGGCCCTCGCCTTCATGGTCGCCGCCGCCATCGCGCTGCTGATCGCACGGGCATTCTCAAACTCCAAGTCGGTCGTCAGCACTTGGTTGCCGGCCGTGGCTCTGCTGGCCTTAGTTATGATTTTCGGCAGCTCCCTCGTCCCCTTGATTGGCCGCAGCATTGGACCTGCTGAATTCTACAACGACAGCATGAGAATGGACTACTGGAGTGCCGCCATCCAACTTGCGGCGAACCACCCCTGGCAGGGGGGCGGACCGGGGAGCTTCGCGAGGGAAATCTTTCAGATCTTTGACAACCTAACGGTCGAACCTGGCATGGCTCACAACGAGGCTCTGCAGATTGCTGTGGATTACGGCTACCCGGCGCTCATCTTCCTCGCGGCGCTCATTTTTATACCGATAATTCTCTGCTTCTGGCGCTTTGTGAATAAGACCGATGTAGAAAACACCTCGTGGACAGCGATCGGGCTGCTAGCGATGTTGTTCCAGTCCAACTTCGAGAGTATCTTCCATTCCGCTCCCGGAGCCTTGATCGCCGCGCTCGCTCTTGGACACATCAGCCGGAGCTTGTGGGGAGTGGAAAGCGCCAAAGCCCTTGCAAGCGCAGATAAGGCACAAAACAAAAACCGCTCTGACCTCCATTTCCTCTCCGCAATCAAAACGCACGTCGATGCCTATGCCGCTGGCGACTCAGACGCCGTCTCCAGGCTGGTGCAATTGCTTTCCCCATCAAACGTGGAGCAGTGGCGGAGAGGAGCACTCCGCCTGAGCTACTGGGCGAAAGTCCAAGATCAGGCAGCTCTTGCCAAGGCGATGAACGGGCTGGGCGCGCTGGCCTCAGAAGAGTTGAGACACATTTCGTTAGAGAAAAAACACCCCAAAGAGAAGCGAGTCGCCGCCCGTGGTGCGCGCCTGCTTGGAAATCTCGCGCTCGCCGGATGCGCGATTCCCATTCTGCTCGCCGGCGCAGTGCTTACCCACGCGCTCATCGACGGCTGGGTTCCCGTTTACCACCCGCAGCAAGTGCCGATTTCCAAACGCTTCACTCATCTCCTCCGCCTGGTCGAGCGAAACCCCGGTCTGGGAATCGACCGAAAAGTCCTCGCCGCCGCCAGAGACTGCATCTATCAATTCAAGAGCCAGGAAGCACGCGAATATTGGGCCACCACCTATCGAGGGCGCATCGTGGCCGCCATCCCAGGATGGCGCACTGACCCCGGCGCAGCGCTCCAGCTTGCCGAAATCATCGGCTGGGCGGGCGACGTCGAATCCGCGCTGAATTTCTACAATCACGCCATTGCCACCCAGAGCGACAACGAGTCGCTTTTCATGGCTCACTCGTTCAAGGGCCAGTATCTATATGAACTCAGCATCTCGGCAGGCGCGGCCGGCCAGATAACCCAGCAGAAATTTTACGCGCAGCAGGCGCTAGAGAGCTTCAAAAACGCCCATGCAGGGCCGCCGCAAAGCCGTGGAATTCTTTCCCCGTCCTTCGGCGAAATGTTGCGCCAATGCGAAACCATTCAAAAGCAGGACATGTAAACCGCGCCAGTTTCTAGCCGTTCCGCCGCAGCCTGAATCCCAGTGCCAAGCGCAATACCACCATCGGCAAGGCGCACAAGACCAGGGCCGCAACTGCGGTCTTGATTCCCGGATAGACTCTAGCAGCATTCCGGTCTAAAGCGGCCAGCGCCTCTCCCACGACCTGCTCCTTCGGTACGTAGAACGATGCATGCGCTGGCATCCCTTGCGAATTTTCGTCACGCTTGGCGACATTTCCAAAATCCGTGCGCACCGGCCCGGGGCAAACCGCAAGCACCGGAATCCGGTGTTCCCGGAGCTCAATCCGGAGAGCCTCGGAGAAACTCGTCACATACGCCTTGGTCGCAGCGTAAACCGCAAAATCAGGAATCGGAATCACACTCGCAAGCGAACTCACATTCACAATCGCCCCCCCACCCCGTCGGATCATTTCGGGCACCAGCGCGTGAGTCAGGTGAGTCAAAGCATTGATGTTCACGTGCAACATCGACTCGATTTTCCCCCAGTCCGAGGAAACAAATTCTCCATAGTCACCCAGCCCCGCATTGTTCACGAGCAAGTCGGGAACAAACCCAGATTGCCTCAAATTCGCCACCAATTGCTCTCGTTCCGCAGAGTGATTCAAATCCACCGAATACACGGCCACGGCGACATGCGGATACATCTCGCGCACTCGCTCCGCCAAGATTTCTAGCAGCGGCTCGCGACGGGCCACCAACACCAGCTTGCTGACCCGAGGCGCGATTTGAAAGGCGAACTCCTCGCCCAAACCCGATGAGGCCCCCGTAACCAAGGCGCAGGAAAACAATAAAGGTTCAATCATGTAAAGTGACTACACCGGAAGATTCCTCGAAGCAAGATGCATCCCGGCCACTGCGACTCCTTCCAACTGAGAGAGTGCTTCCTGGATCGGCACCGCTTGCCGTTTGCGATCGAGGAAATAACTCACCTCCGCGTATCCGGCCTGCTGAAGCAGACGGAGAGCTGCGGGATACCCCTCGCCCACTCGCTCCGGCACATGGGCATCCGCACCGATCACCACTGGGATCCCACGCTCCCACATCATCGCAAGCTGCGGAGGCGATGGATTCATTTCAGGCAGCGCCTTTTGCACGCCGCTCGTATTGAGTTCCATCGCTACACCCGTCATGGCGATGCGATCCAGCGCCCGCTCCAAATGCGGACGGATGCGGGCGAAATCCCAATCCGCAGGCGATTCATTCTTGATGAGATCCGGGTGGGCCAGCGTGTCAAAGAGACCGCTCTCCGCAGAAAGCGCAAGGTGCTCGAAATAGAGCTGCTGATAGCTCACGACATCGCCCGTGTAGAATAATTTCCGATAGTCAGCGACCTGATAGTGAATCGATCCAAGCACGTGACTGAGCGGCGCGCGGGCGTGAAGTTTCTCCAACCACGGCTCCACGCCCGGATAGAAATCACTTTCCAGTCCGAGCCGCACATCCAGTCGCCCAGCGTAGGCATCGCGAGTAGCGACGATCATCGCCACGTAATCATCAAACTGCTCGGGAGCCATCCTCACATTGGCAGAAAATCCACCGGGTAACGGACAATGACAGGTGAACGTGAGCCCCTTGAAACCGCGAACCAACGCCACCGCTGCGTATGCGTCTGGCTCCCCGAGAGCGTGTTTACACAAAGGCGTGTGGCAGTGGGATTCGTAAAGCAGCGGCAAAGACATCTGAGGCAGATTTTGTACTCGTTTCACCATCCTGCAATACTCGAAACCCAGGAAAAATGTGATGAGGAGGGGCAAGAGTTCCATACACGTAATTGGACGAACGATGAGGCCTTGCAACTGCTACCGAGAGCGCCTCTCCGCACCGCGATACACTCCTCTGGTGTACTGTCGCACTTAGCTCACGTCGGTCACTCGCAAGATCGGAGCATCCAGAGAATCACCGACTTTCATCCCGAGTAGATTCCGGTAGAGTCCACTGGCGGGGGTGAGCAGGGTGACTTCCCTGCCGTCATACCCGACGACCAAACCACCGGATGCGGGGACTAACAAAAACGACGATGTCTCGCCATTGATATTCACTTCCACCAGCGCACCGGCGTCGATCTCCTCATCTACCCCGAAACTTGGTAACGAGAGTCCCTCGAAAATCCGCACCGATTCAGCGAGTTCATCCACTTGGCGGGCTTGGCCGGCAGCCAGATAAGACGCTTCCAAGCTGCGGGTATCATATTTCCCCTCCGCCTTACTGCCGGGATCGGTGGCAGCGGCGTGAGCTTCCTGGGCGGCTTTGGAAAGTCGTTCGAGTTGGGAACGCAACTCGCTGCGTACACGTTCTAGCAATTGAGATTTCATCGGCGGACGACCAGCATTGCACAAGCCTAGGACGGCTGCCAGACTCTTTCATGTTTACTGTTTACGTTTACCAGAAATGCAGCACTTGCCGAGATGCCCTGAAATGGCTCGATCAACACCAAATCCCCCATGAGGCGAAAGCCATCCGCGAAACCCCGCCCACGCCCGCCGAGCTGACCACGGCACTCCGGGCTTTCGGTGGGGATCTGCGGAAAATTTTTAATACCTCCGGGATGGATTACCGAGCACTCGGACTGAAAGAACAATTGCCGACGATGAGCGAAGTGGTGGCCCTGGATTTACTCTCAAAAAACGGTAACCTCGTAAAACGGCCCTTTCTCATCGGTGATGGTAAGGTGTTAGTCGGATTCAAAGAACCCAATTGGCAAAAAATTCTTGGTTAGCTGACTGTGGAAAATTTCTGAAACTATTTCTAGCCACCCCCGCTATTTGTCCCACCCCTTGTGATTGAATGAAGGGGTTAAAGAGCGCATGAGCGACACGTAATTTCCCCCCGAAAAAAATTCCCTGCGTCATGCAAGCCGGTGGATTGCAGCCAACTGGCGCTTATATCCGCACGACGCAGGGGAGATTTTTCTTGCGCAAGCGGCAGAGTTGAATCGCGAGTCAAGCCTCGGTGATTGGCACTGGAATCGCCTCACAGACTTGGCGCCAGCCGGGGAAATTCCACTTATTGGGAAAGCCGCTGCATTGCTCGGGCTTCACGGGATGAATTCGGCAAGAGTTGCCATCGAGCATGATGCACTCGTGGTTTTCTTTCTCGATGAGAGACAAGCCCTGCCGATTGGTCCGCAGGCGAGTGAACTGATCGAGAAACTGTTGTTCGCTGAGGTCGAGAAATCCGGCGATGCGCAAAACGGCGTCCTCTTCGATCCGCACATCGCCCGGCCACTTGCAGCAAGCGGTGCAACGCTGACAAACGTAAAACACATCCGGCTCCAGCGTGGTCTCACGGTTTCCCGGACTGCCGTGATCGTTAGAAAAGCCGTTCATCAGGAATTGATCCGGCGGTAGTAATAGTTCACCCGACCGAGGAATCCGCGCCATTTTGCACCGGGACGACCGCCGTCCATCAGGAAATGCGGGCAGTTCTTGTTCGGCGGATTTTTCCCCCGTCGCGGCCAGTGGTAATGCGGCACCACATTATGCAGGGAAATCCCGTTTTTCTTCATGAGCACCGCGGTGAGCTTGGCAGTCCGCTCGGTGGTGGCTGAGCGGTTGTTACCACGGTTTTCGCACATTTCGATACCGATTGAGAGGCGATTTCCAGGGCCCCTGAAATCTGCGTGTTCGCCTTGTTCACTGGTGGGCATGTGCTGGATGGCCATGCCATCCTCCACGGTGAAATGCCAAATCAAGTAGCCAATCCGGTTTCCCGTGCGGGTCTTGGGCGATCGCAGAGCCCCGTTTTTCAATGCCAACGAATGTTTCTCCGCCCCTGCCGTGTAATTCTGAGTGCTGTGAATCGTGATGTAGCGAGGAGTCATCGGTCGCACGACTTTACGACCGTGAGTCCCCTTCCTCACCATGTCCACTTTCAGATTCACCTGCCGCAACATGGCAGATAGGGAACTCCCACCACCGCTGGATCCGGAACGCGCCACCGGCGTGCCTTGGATCGGCAAAGCCCGGCTGACGTGGCTATGATACGGATCTCTCGCCCCTCCAGGAGGACCAATCGGGCGACACTGGAAACAAACAAGAATCAATAGCGCAAAAGGGATGAACCATCGAAGCATTTTCACGGGGAAGAAGTAGCATTTCCCATTTAGTTCGGAAATCTAAATTTTATGAAAGAAAGGGTTCAAATCGACGAAAACTCAGCGAGTCGGCTCGTTAGGTTGACGCAGATCCAGTGGTGGGCTAGTTGTGCCGGGTGATCATGATTCAGAGTTTACGCATAATGACCCTTGCGCTTATATTTGGCAGCGTGGCGCACGCCCAACTTTCGACCAATCTCCGACTCGCCAAAAAACAATACGTGGCAGGTGAACCCGTGATGGCCGTCGTCACCATCACCAATCATGCCGGGCAACCCCTCACCTTCGCCAGCGACGGGCGGATGCAGTGGATTGATTTCATTATCAAGGACCGCCACGGGGAACTCGTCACCCCGAAAGGCCGCAACACCTTCGGAAAAGTCACCCTCCGCGCGGGCGAATCACTCGCACGGCAGTTTGATCTCGCACAATACTATCAACTCAGTGAACCCGGCAATTTCTCGGTAGGTGCGGTGATCCACATGCCAGGAAGCACCTCCGATGGCTCTGCGACGAATCGCGCCTCGTTCAATCAAAGCCCTGGAGTCCTCTACTGGTCGCAGAAAGTGGGCATCCCCGGAAAATCAAACCAAACCCGCGAATTCCGCCTGCTGAATTTCAGCGGTGATGAAAAATCCCAGATTTATGCTCAAATCATCGATGGCCGGACAGGGCAGAACGTCCGGACCTTCCTGTTGGGCGACGTGCTGATGCTTCGCAAGCCGCTTGCCACCGTCGACCGGCAACAACGAATGCACGTGATGTTTCTCGCGACGCCGACCATGTGGGTGCATTACCAAATCGATACCGACGGTAAAGTGGTCGAGCGCCAAATCCACCAGCGGGGGTCGCAAGGTGATCCACAGCTAATCACTTTTGCCGACGGCACCGTGCGTGTCGGAAACAGCATCCCCTATAATCAGAAGGCGGCAGCTGAGGCGAAGGCCAAAATCCGCAAGGCATCGGAACGCCCACCGGTAGCCTATTGATCGCTTTTGCAATTTGTAATATTCACGAATGTCGTGAATTCCCTTTACAAATTATTTAAAATATCAACATATCCTAATTGTTTTTCGAAATCATCTTTTTTATCCGATGAAAACTTTTCTCCATTCTCTGACACTGGCAGCCATCTGCGCGATGGCGAACTTGGCGAGCGCCGCAAATTTCCGCACTGTCGTGATCGATGCTGGCCACGGCGGTCACGATAACGGCGGCCAATGGGGCCGCGTTTATGAAAAGCACCTCGCTCTCGACACCGCCTTCCGGCTTGAGAGCAAGTTGAAAAGCCTCGGCTACCAAACCGTGATGACCCGCCGGAGCGATTATTTCATCTCGCTTCCCCAGCGAGTCAGCACTGCAAATCGCTACAAAAACGCCATTTTCGTCAGCATCCACTATAACTACACTTGGAAACAACAAGTCAGCGGACTTGAGACATTTTACTCCACCGAAGAAGGTCGGCGGCTTGCCCAACTCGTGCAAAACAACCTGATCCGCCGCACGAAGACCGTGGACCGCAGCGCAAAATACGCCCGTTTTTACGTCATTCGAAATACGACACTGCCTGCCATTCTTGTGGAAGGCGGCTTCGTCAGCAATGCCACCGAGCGTGACCGCATGAAATCGGGCTGGTTCCGCGAGTCGATCGCCCAGGGAATCGTGGATGGGATCCAATCCTATCGCCGCAGCTATTGATTTGCGGTGCGCTGCTGAAAATGCGATCAAGCTTGTGGCATGAGCGCAGTGACCATCGCCAAAACACTTGAGTTCGAAGCAATCGCCAAGTCGAATGGTTGGACAGAAGAACAACTTCTAAACTTGGCCGGCGAACGGCTTGGCCGCGCAGTCGGGCGCCGATTCCCCCACCCCGGCACCATCGTCGCTTACTTGGGAAAAGGCCACAACGCTGGTGACGCCTTGGTCGCCCTGCGGATTTTACGCGATCAATTCGGCTGGAAAATCGCAGCTCGCCTCGCCTTCCCCGTTCCAAGACTGGCTCCTCTGACCCAGAGGAAATGGCAAGAAATCGGTATAGTGCCGCTGGATCGACCACCCGCTTGGCGGGATTTTGAGGGTCCACTGCTTTTGCTAGACGGCCTCCTTGGCAGTGGTTCGAACGGACCCATGCGGGCACCACTGATCACGCTCGCCGAGGAAATGGCGGCGCTACGCAAAATTGCAGGAGCCCGCATCGCAGCCGTCGATCTACCTTCAGGAATCGACCCAGATTCTGGCGAGATTTTTGAAAATACCGTCATCGCGGATGCCACCTTCATGATCGGTAATGCCAAATGCGGGCTCCTCAACGGCCACGCCGCAGCGGCGACCGGCTCGCTTGCCTTGGTCCCCGTGGAACCACTGACTGCCTCGTCCAACGGACCCAAAGAACTCATTTCTCCCCAAACTCTCGACTTCGGCAAAGACCCTCGACCGTTCGATTCCCATAAAGGCATGGCTGGCCGGGTGGCCATCCTCGCTGGATCCCAGTGCTACCCCGGGGCCGCCGTGCTCGCTGCCACCGGCGCCCTCCGTGGTGGCGCTGGATTGGTGACACTTTTTGTCCCTCAATCCACGCACCCTCTCATCAGCGCCAAATGTCCTCCCGAGATCATTGTTCGTGGGATCGACAATCCACGCGAGGTCTTAGGATTTCGCTTCGATTCACTGATCATCGGATGCGGGCTGGGAGAAATGGAGGAGACTTTTGGGCAAGGCTTGCTCGATTTACTCCGTGATTCTCCAGTGCCCACCGTGGTGGATGCTGATGCTCTCAACTTCGTCGCCCGCTTCGGGGAGGCTGAAATTTTTACCGCTCAACACATCCTAACTCCCCATCCTGGAGAATTTGCGAGACTCGCCCCAGATCTAGCCGCCTTAGCGAGGGAAGACGCCGCCCGTCAATTCACCGACCGCAACTCCGCCACTCTTCTCTTAAAAGGCTGCCGCACTCTTGTGACTCGCCGCAACGAACCACTGTGGTGCAATTCCACCGGCACTCCCGCAATGGCGACGGGCGGTCAGGGCGACTTACTGGCTGGCGTCATCGGAGCGCGTCTCGCCATCGGCGATTCACCGCTGGAAGCGGCCCAACTCGGTGCATGGATCTGCGGTCGCAGCGCAGAGATCGCACTGGATGAAAAATCCACTTCGGAGGAATCGCTCACCCCAAGCGACGTTCTTGGCTCTCTCGGAGCAGCTTTCCGGGATTGGAAAACATCCTCTCGCTAAACCGTCAGGGCATTCATGAAAAACCAATGATCTCATCGGAGAGAATCATTGGTTGATTAGATCCGAGAAGATTCGAGGATTTGAGTCAGTTCACGGCGACCGCAGAGTTACCCGTTTCACCGGTGCGGATCCGGATCGCCTCTTCGACATTTGAGATGAAGACTTTGCCATCACCGATTTTGCCAGTGTTTGCGCTTTTCACAATCGCAGCAGCAACGCCTTCGGCTTGGCCATCGTCCACGACGATCTCGATTTTGACCTTGGGAAGAAAGTCCACGGTGTATTCGGAACCTCGGTAAATTTCAGTGTGACCTTTTTGGCGACCGAAGCCCTTGACCTCGGTCACTGTCATGCCTTGCACACCCACCTCGGCGAGGGCTTCTTTAACTTCTTCAAGCTTGAATGGTTTGATGATCGCTTCGATTTTTTTCATAGTTGGGCGGATTGTATTGATCATAAAGCAAAGGTCGTGCCAAGTCACTCACCCTCTGTATTATTTCTGTCGAGAGATTAATCCAAGCAACTACGGCTGACGAGAGGAAAAGATGCTGATTCCAAAATCTTCAGCGGCTGCAAGCGAAACGGCTCTACCGAATTTACCAAGGTGCCGGACTGCCACCTGGAGTCGTCAATTTCGTGACCAGCGCAGGGGAAACAGGCTCCGCTATGAGAAAATCTATCCAACGCACGCTTGCTGGCACCGGCAAGCGCCTCACCCTCGAACTCGGCGGCTACAAAGAATCCGGATTTGGCCGAGAGGGCGGGAAACAAGGGCTGCTGGACTACGCAAAACTCGTGTGATGCTCAATCCGGCATCAACTTGTTTGTTGGCCACGTTCGTAAAACGTGCAGAGTCATACTAGCTCACGTAATTCACCGGCTTATCGCCCAAGCTGGTGCGGATGGTGTATTTCGAGCCGCTGGCCGCACCGCTGGTGTAGGTGATACCGCCGCGAAAGCAGGAGTAATGAAGGAGATGCCAGCCAGAACGGCCAGACTGAGGGAAGAAGCGGTGGAGAGTTTCATGGGGAAGGAAAATTGACGCAAGATTTGAATGCGGTATCCGCACCAAGTGGCTAGGCTTTTCGTCGCCATTTCTCCGTGACACTAGGCATTCCTGCCTGTTCTTCCGGTGGCTTTGGATCAATAGCAGGCAAGAATGCCTATATCACGAGGCGAAAGCATCCTTGCCTATGAGAGGCGTTTGATCGAATCTCCGCCTCGTGGAAGAATCTTATCTCACTCCCAAAACGCATACTAATGACGGCTTTTTCAAAGCAATTTTCTCCCAACCCGAGCATGCCATCGCATTTTTCAAGAGCCACCTACCGCCAGCTATTACGACGAAAATCGATTGGAAGTCGCTGAAGGTGCTTCCCGGCTCGTTCGTAAAATCCAGTCTTCAGCAGGTCCACTCGGACCTGCTTTTTTCCGTCAGCATCGGCGACCGCGAGACGCTGCTCTATCTTCTCTTCGAGCACCAAAGCAACCCGGACCCGGCCATGCCACTGCGGATGCTGGGCTATGCCGCTGAAATTTACACCAAGCATCACAAAGCCCACGGCTTCCCTCTGCCGCCCGTATTGCCTTTTGTTTTCCATCAAGGGCCAGACGCTTGGAACACTTCCACCGCCTTTGAAGATCTCTTCGAGTTGCCTGAAGAAATTGCCACTGATTTGCTTCCCTTCCTGCCGAAGTTTGACCACGCTCTGCTCGATCTCACCCGCTCCGATCCAGCGTCGGAAGAGGATGACACTCGGCTGCGAGTGGTATTGCAATTGATGAAACTCGCCCGGCAGAAGGAATTACTGCGGTTTTTCCAATGGCTTGCTGGATGTCCCGCCAAGGAGCTTCCCGAAAGCCTCCTCGGCCTCATGCTGCTCTATGCCTTGCACGCAGACAGCAACCTTGACGCGAAGCAAATTTACCATATCCTCTCGCCCAACCCTGAACTCGAAAAGAACACTATGTCCGTCGCAGAACAACTCAAAGCCGAAGGGCGGTTGGAAGGAATCTCCCAAGGAATCTCTCAAGGAATCTCTCAAGGAATCTCTCAAGGAATCTCCCAAGGAATCTCTCAAGGAATTTCAAAAGGTCTCTGGGTGGGGCGGATTCAAGCCTTGCAGGAGTTTCTCGATCTCATGGTGAGTCCCTGCGAAGAATTGGAAACTTTGGCCATTGGGGAATTGGAAGTGCGTCACGCGGACCTCCACCGGGAATACGAGGCCCGCTTCAAGCGCTGAAAATCTCCCGATGCTGCGCCTTCCAATCCCCCCAAGTGCTACTTCGGCGGAGCTTTCATCCGCTCCAAGAATGCTCGGGTCGCACCGATGAATGACGCCTCCGGCACCTTCTTCGCGAACATCTCGCTCTGCAGCCGCAAGGATTTGCGCAACGCCGTGGAAGCCGCCGCCAAGATCGGCCCCGGCTGGGCTGCGCGGAATGCCTATAACCGCAGGCAGATTCCCTACCGCCTCGCGGAAATGTTGGAAGCCCGCGCCCCGGAAATGACCTTCGCCACCCACGCCCATTTGCGCGGACTCTCTGCTGTTGGAAAGTTGGAGGAACGCAAAACTCTCCAGATCGGCGCAGCGGACAGCGTCAAGCGCCTCAAACTGATCTCTGCGGAAACTCCCACCGATTGGTTCTCGGGAAAGGCCCAGGGCCTTTACGAAATCCGCGATCCCCTCGAAGCCAAGACCACCTGGCACCCGGTCGGCGCGTAATTCGCGCTTGTCCGAAACCTCATCCGAGTTACCCCTTTTGCATGCCCGATGCCGTTTACGTCCACGACGCCTTCGCCCGAATTGCCGATCGCTACGTTCTCACCAACCACGTCCTGAGCGGCGGCATGGACATCATCTGGCGGAAAATCGTCACCGCCCGGATCCGTAAATGGAATCCCACGCGGCTGCTCGACGTTGCGAGCGGCACCGGCGACCTCGCCTTGGAAATCCAAGACCAATGCCCACAGTGCGAGGTCATCGCCTCAGATTTTTGTGCGGAAATGCTCGCCCATGCCGCCCGCCGCGGGATGGCGAAGACTCTCGTCGCCGACGCGCTTCATCTTCCCTATCTAGACGGTGAGTTCGACGTCGTCACCGTCGCCTTCGGACTGCGCAACATGGCGGACTACCCCGCCGGACTGCGTGAAATGCATCGCGTGCTCAAGCCCGGTGGACGCCTCGTGATTCTCGATTTCTCGTTGCCAAACGGCATCATGCGTGGCCCTTACCGCTGGTATCTTCACAACGTGCTACCGCACATGGCAGGCTGGCTCACCGGTCAAAAAGATGCTTACGAATACCTCGGCGGTTCGATCGAACAATTCCCTTCCGGCAAGGGCATGACCGACCTGCTGGAATCCTGTGGATTCAGTAAAACCGATGTCTGCCCCATCACTTTCGGAGTGGTGACCATTTACGAAGGCACCCGTTAGTCAGTCGGCGAGATCCTCGTTGAAGTAGATTTTGATAAACTTCATCTTTCTCACTTCATCGAAGCCGTGCTCTAACACTTGCTCCGGCTTGGCAGCGAGCGCGGGCTTGAGGCGGATTTCCACGCCGGTATCGAGCTTCATCGAGGTGCGGATTTTCTTCTTGGCCTTGGTGACGTCTTTCTTGGAAATCTCGAACGAGTCTTCAAGCTTGTGCCCTTGCTCCTGCTCGACCTGGCTGCGGTGCTCGGCGAATTTTGCCTTGGCTTCCGGGGTTTTCAGCACTTCCTCCTCGAATTCCTGGAGGCTGAATTTTTCTTTCTCCTCGAAGTAAGTGATCGCGTCACGCGCGGCGTTAGAAGTATCCCAAGGCGGAGTGTCGTCGGTAGCACTCGGCTTCTCCTTCTTCTCTTTTTCCATGAATGCGACGGCCATGTTCGCATACTTGTTCGTAAGAAAAGGACTGTCAGTAATCGGGACCACCCCGAGGAAGTCGCGGACCCAGAAGCGTGAATCCGAGCCCGTCCGGTCGAAAGTGAGTACGTAGTAGCCCTTGGTCGCGAGGTGATTGAGAATCAAGCAGCCCTTGTCAATTTTCTCAGGATTGATGCCCTGCTCGGTGTGGAGTTCCAAGTCGCCATCGCGGGTGGAAATGCTGAGGAACGGCTCGACCCGCTCGGACTTGAGAATGCAGAGACCTTGAGTGAGTTCGCCATCGATATCGATGTCCTTGATGAGCGAAATGCAGAGGTCGCCGGACTTGATGTTCGGGTGGTTCGACTTGGAGTAGAGGCGCTTGGCGATGTCGCAGCCCTTTTCTAACAGACCGTCGTCTGAGGCGAAGATGGCGGCCGCGTAGGCATTCATCTCATGCTGATCGAGCGATGAATGATGGCTGAAACGGTGGGCCGTGAGGTTTTTGAATGGCTTGAGAAAGATGGCGGAGAGTGGCTCTTGGTCTTTCTCCTCAATTTTAAAGACTTCTTTGGAGGTTTGGAGCGGCTCATCGCGCTGAGGATGGCCGACTTTAGCAAGAACGAGGCCGGTGGCGGTGGCGGAGGTGAAACGAATTTTGGCGGACATGGGGGCAGGAAACTAGACAGGCCGGGCGATTTGAAAACTCCCAAATGCAGGAAGATGCCCCACGCGTAGGGCGGCGCAGGATTTGGCGCGGTGGTGATGGAAGCCGACGTTGAGGTGGCGGG
>JANPAU010000169.1:0-1884 GCA_031430055.1 Akkermansiaceae bacterium
ATCAACAATCGGAGTTCATCAATCGTCAATTTATCTTCCGGACTTGCGCGACGCGGTTGGAGTTTGAATGACGAATGACGATTGTTGATTTTGGATTTTGGATTTTGGATTTGGGAATATGAAAAGATGAAACCTCAGGAACTGGAAAATCGATTGATTGACTTTGCGGTGTCGATCATGGGTGTGACGGAAGCTTTACCGAATACCAAGGGGGAAGCCACATTGCGGGACAGTTGATTCGGTCCGGGACTTCACCGGCACCGAACTACGGCGAGGCGAGGAGCGCGGAATCGAGGAAGGATTTCATTCACAAGATGAAGATTTCACTCAAGGAGCTGAGGGAAACGATGATCTGGCTCAAGATCATCTCGCGCAAACGGATGGTCGTGGGCGAGGTCGTGGATACCGCCATCTTGGAATGCGACGAGCTGATTTCCATCTTTGTCAGCAGCACAAGAACCGCCGATGACGGCTAACGTCCTTTTGAGGAAGATCCAGGATTTGCTGGGGCACGAGGATATTTCGACGACAGAGATTTATCTGCACGTGGCAACCGGTGAGAATGGTCTGGGCGTGGTGAGTCCGCTGGATCGGTTGTAGAGATTCTTCAATTCAAAAATCAACAATCGGAGTTCGTCAATCGTCAATCAATGGTGTGCGGGCTGCCTGCTAAACTTTTTTGTCCTGCACCCGGCGCGAGTCGGTTCAAGGATTGCACATTGTTTGAAATCTGCGAAATTAGGACCGTGATTCGAAACTCCGCTTTTTTAACCCGCTGGTTTGCCGCCTGCATGGTCGCCCTCGTGTCGGGCGGATGCGGCCCGCAATACACGCTGGTGAATCACACCAAGGTCACCAGCGCCAAGACGGACTCGTTCGGATATCGGAAATGGATTTCTGAAACGACTGAGCCGGACGTGGTCATCATCGGCATCCATGGTTTCTGCGGTGCTGCCATCGACTACGCGAATCTGGGAAACCACCTTCTCCAATACCAGCCGAAAACCGGGCTCTACGCCTACGAAATTCGAGGTCAAGGCAGCGATCCGATCCGCGAACGGCGTGGCGACATCGGCGATCCGAAAGACTGGTATCGCGACTTGTTTGCCTTCACTCAATTGGTCCAAGAACAGCATCCGGACGCGAAAATCGTTTGGTTTGGCGAGAGCATGGGTGCGCTGATCGCCTCGCAAGCCTTGCGCGAGTCGCCGGCCAGCGAACCGCCGTGCGATGGACTCATCCTGTCTTCGCCGATTGTCCGCTTCCGCGATGATATTCCCGCTTGGACTCCCGGCTTGGTGCAAGTCGCCGCCACGACGTTGCCGCTCGCCCGCGTTTCCCTTGAAACGCTCTCCGGCGGACAGGACGTGCAAATGACCCAGACCTCTCACCACACCGAGCAAAGTAAAAAGAACTCTTACAGCATGGATGAATATACCCTGCGGTTGATCGGAACCTTGGCTGGTCACATTGATCAAATGAACCAGAGTGCGGCCCAATTTCGTTCTCCAGTGCTCGTCCTGCACGGCGGGAAAGATTATTTCAACAACGATTCCGACCTCCGCGGCTTCGTCGCCCGCATCCCAGATGGCGTCTCCAAGACTTACTACAATTACCCGAAAGCCTACCATTTGCTGATGTATGACTCCGAAAGGGATGTGATTTTCAAAGACATCGAGAAGTGGGTGACTCAACTTCGGAAAGGTCGCTTGAAGAAACTTTAGCCGGAAATTGTCAGGATTCGTCTTGACGGGTCGGGTTCGGTGGCCATTCTCCGCGTCCCGCAACACGAACAATTTTTTATTATGGCACGCATTTGCAGTATTCGAGGAACCCGCGTCCGCTCCGGCGGCAAGATTCACCGTTCAGGTTTGGCTAAGAAAA
>JANPAU010000170.1:0-18622 GCA_031430055.1 Akkermansiaceae bacterium
CTTGCCTCGAATCACTCCATGCCCACCACCGAAACACTTTTTCAAAGCCGCTGGCTCGGACTCTATCGCATCGGGAAGTGGGATTTCGTCCGCCGTCCGCATTCCGACGCCTGCGTCGGCATCCTCGCGATCACGCCCGAGCGGGAAATCATCCTCGTCGAGCAATTCCGCATCCCCATGCAGCGGCACGTGATCGAGGTGCCTGCCGGATTGGTCGGCGATGAGCCTGAATTCGCCGGAGAATCCCTCGCTGCCACGGCAGGGCGCGAGTTGCTAGAAGAAACCGGCTACCGCGCGGGCTCGGTGGTCCCACTGATCGCTAGCCCCACCTCGGCGGGGATGTCCTCGGAATACACCCACCTATTTCACGCCAGTGACCTCGTCCGCGAGCATCAAGGCGGTGGGGTGGGGGGCGAGAACATCACGGTCCACCACATCCCGCTCAGTCACTTGCGTCAATGGTTCACCGAGCAAGAAGCCGCAGGTAAACTCATCGATTTCAAAATTCACGCTGCCCTCTGGCTGGCAGGAGTCGTGCTCTAGCCGAACTTGATTTCACTGCGCGGTGAGGAATTTCAATACGTCCTCGGCTTGTTTTTCCGTCGAGGCGTTGAGGTCGCTCCAGACGAGTTTTCCGTCCTTGAAGAGGAATGCTTGGCGCTTGGCGAAGCCCAAGGTTTTTGGTACTCCGAATGAGTCGATCACCTTACTATCCTCATCGGCTAGCAGATCGAAGGGGAGCTTGTATTTCTCTTTGAAGGCCTTCTGGGATGCCACCTTGTCCGCGCTTACGCCGAAGATTTTCACACTCTTGTCGGTCAGAGCGGCATAAGAATCGCGGAGGCTACAAGCTTGTTTGGTGCAGCCCGGGGTGTCCGACTTGGGGTAGAAATAGACGAGCGTGTAGCCCTTGGCCGCGGCTTCCGCGAGTTTGACCCCTTGGCCCTCCTGGTTTTTCTGCTCCACGGTGGGTATTGGCGAACCCACGGCAAGCGGTTCAGCCAGGGCATTGGTGGTGAAAATAGCGGTCGAGGCGGCGGTGAGGATCTGCGTGATTCGATTCATCATCAACAAACTTGCACCGGATTCCCAATTGGCAACTGCGTTTTCCACATGAGAAATTGTGTCTTGAACCTAGCCCGTCCTCGGATTCATGCTGTCAACAGAGCATGCCTAACTCCGGTAATGAGCAAGAAACCATCTACGAGGGAATACCAGCCTCTCCCGGTATCGCCATCGCCCCGGTGCATGTGGTGGCCCGTGGATTCTCAGCTCCAGAAATTTATGAAATTCCCGAGTCCGAGGTAGAACGCGAGCAGGAGCGCTTCAAGCAGGCCCTAGAAGTCACCAAACGCCAGTTGATCGAGCTGCAAAGTCGGCTTGAAGATCTTTCCGGCGACAATGAGAGTGGGATCTTCGAGGCTCATGTGATGATCCTTGAAGACCGCTCAGTGGTAGACCGGGTGCTCCTCGCGATCGCCAAGCGTCAACAGAATGCGGAATACGCGTTTTATGCCATCATGCAGAATTTCCTGGAGGCCATGCGGCGAATCCCTGATCCGTATCTGCGGGAAAGGACTGCGGATATCGAGGATGTCGCGCAGCGGGTTCTAAGGAATTTCAGTACGGAAGGGGACACCCGCCCGCAAGGTCCAGACGGCCAGCATGTTCTCGTAGCCTATGATTTAGCTCCTTCAGACACTGCGTCGATCAATCGCCGAAATGTGTTAGGATTCGCCACCGAACAAGGCAGTGTCAACTCCCACACAGCGATTCTCGCCCGCGCCTTCGGGATTCCCGCAGTCGTCGGCCTGGATGGCGCGGTCATCGACATCATCGCGTTGACGCCCTCGATTCTCGATGGCTACACCGGGAAATTGATTCTCTATCCGGCTTCAGAGACTCTCGCACGCTATCGCAAGCTGTCCCTTGAGAAGGAAAGAGTCCGCAGCTCGCTGGACGCCATGCGCGGGGCTGCCACCGAGACGGTCGACGGTCGACCTCTCACCGTTTCCGCGAACATCGAACTGGTCGATGATTTACCACTCGTCAAGCGCAGCGGAGCCAAAGGCATCGGCCTCTATCGGACCGAATTCCTGCTGCTCAATGGCGAAGAAATGCCGGACGAAAAACAACAAGCCGAGGCCTACACCCGTGTGGTAAGGGAAATGGCACCGCACAGCGTGATCATCCGCACCCTCGATGCGGGTGGCGATAAGCTCCCCGTAGAACCACTCACCGATCCGGAGCCTAACCCATTCCTCGGCTGGCGGGGCATCCGCGTGTCACTTGCTAGACCGGCGATGTTTCGTGAACAAATCCGTGCCGTCCTGCGGGCCAGCGGCTTTGGTAAAGTCGCCTTAATGTTTCCGATGATTTCCGGTCTATCTGAAGTTTGGCGGAGTAAGGACATGGTTCGCCGCTGCATGGATGAGCTGGAAAAAGAAGGAGTTCCTTTTGACCGGAATCTCCCCGTCGGAGTCATGATCGAAGTTCCTGCTGCGGCGATCTGTGCGGATCTGCTTGCCCCAGAGGTCGATTTTTTCTCAATCGGCACCAATGACTTGATTCAATACACCGTCGCTGCGGACCGGGTAAATCCTCATGTCGCAGATCTTTACCGACCCACTCATCCGGCCGTTATCCGTCTCATCAAGCGCACCATCGATGCCGCGACGGACAACGGCATCTGGACTGGCGTTTGTGGAGAAATGGCTGGCGATGTGCGGTTGACCCCGCTGCTGCTAGGGCTGGGGGTCGAAGAATTATCCGTCGGGCCGCAGCAAGTCCCGCGAGTCGGCCAGGCGATTCGCTCGCTCAGCCATGCGGAGTGCTCCGCCATGGCAGACGAGGCGCTTCGCCACACCCGCAGTCAAGGCGTTCTTGATCTTTCAATGGCCCTTGCCCGCAAGCACTACCCGGAGCTGTTGGACTAACTCACTCCCTTAACCAATCGATATGTCAGATCTCCTGTTTCAACCGCTCCAAGCCGGAGCATTTACCCTTCCCAATCGCATGGTGATGGCTCCGCTCACCCGCTGCAGGGCATCCGCAGGCCGGGTGCCGAATGCGATGATGGCGGAATACTATGTCCAGCGTAGTAGCTTCGGCATGATCCTATCCGAGGCCACTTCGATTTCTCCGCAGGGTGTCGGCTATCCGAATACTCCGGGCATCTGGTCACAGGATCAAGTAGAAGGATGGAAACTCGTCACCCGCGCAGTGCATCAAGTGGGTGGCCAGATTTTGCTCCAGTTATGGCATGTCGGCAGGGTTTCAGATCCCGTCTATCTGGATGGCGAGCTTCCCGTCTCCCCCAGTGCCATTGCTGCAAAAGGACATGTCAGTTTGATCCGCCCGCTGAAAGACTTCGTCACTCCACGGGCTCTCGATCTTGCGGAAATACCCGGCATCATCGAAGACTACCGTCGTGCTGCGGAGAACGCGAAAACCGCAGGCTTCGACGGTGTGGAAATCCACGGAGCCAATGGCTATCTCATCGATCAATTTCTCCAAGACTCCACCAACAAACGCGACGATGCATACGGCGGGCCCATCGAGAACCGTGCCCGGTTCCTGCTGGAAGTGACCGATGCCGTCGTCTCCGTCTGGGGAGCAGACCGCGTGGGCGTGCACCTCGCACCCCGCGGCGATGCCCATGACATGGGAGACTCGAACATCTCCGCCGTATTTCACTATGCCGTGGCCGAGCTTGGAAAACGTAAACTGGCGTTTCTCTGCGCGCGAGAAAACTATCAGGCGCCACCGCTCGGGCCCTCGCTCAAACAAGTCTTCGGCGGAGTTTACATCGCCAACGAAAGCTTCACCGCCGAGACGGCACGCGAGGCGATCCGTTCCGGGATGGCTGATGCAGTGGCTTTTGGGAAATCTGCCATCGCCAATCCGGATCTTGTCGCACGTTTCCGCCACGGAGCACTGCTCAACACTCCCGACCCGGCGACCTTCTACGGCGACGGCCCGGTCGGCTATACCGACTATCCATTTCTCGAAACCACAACTGCATAACTACCATGTCAAAGCCACGCATCCTCGCATTCAGCGGCAGTCTCCGTGCCGAGTCCTTCAACCAGAAACTTGCCGCCATCGCCGCCGAGGCAGCGCGCGCTGCCGGGGCGGAAGTCACCCTCATTTCCCTGAGAGATTTCCGGATGCCACTCTTCGACGAAGATCTGGAAGCCGCTGAAGGGATGCCTCCGGCCGCGCAGCAGTTGAAGGCGCTGTTTGCCTCGCACCAAGGTCTCATCATCGCTTCGCCTGAGTATAACAGCACCATCACCGCAGCGCTTAAAAACGTGATCGACTGGGTTTCCCGCGCCACCGAGCCAGATGAAGCCCCGCTTTCCGTGCTCCGGGGGAAATCTGCGGCGATCCTTGCCGCGTCTCCCGGGGGCTATGGCGGCTCGCGGAGTCTCACTCAGCTCCGGCCATTTTTGGAAAACATCGGAATCTTTGTTCTGCCTGATCAAGTGACGATTCCGAAAGCACATGAAGCATTCGGCACCGATGGAAAATTGATCGATCCCGCGCAGGATTCCGCCGTCAAATCGCTGGCATCGAGCCTTGCCGCAAAACTTGCGTAATCCATCATGAACGACACTCGACTTACCACCTATCAAAACAAATCAAGGGTAACCGTAGTCAATGCCCAAACTATTGACGCTACCAACCTCAAGACCCACAGCAAAACCATCGGCTATCTCTTGTGGATCTTCGGATTCACCGGAGCCCATCGGTTTTACTACGGCAAGCCTATCAGCGGGGCGATTTGGTTTTTTACCTTTGGATTGCTGGGGATCGGATGGTTGATTGACCTGTTTTTAATTCCCGGAATGGATCGGCAAGCAGACGCCCGCTTCAAGGCTGGGCGATATGACTACTCGGTTGCGTGGATTCTCCTAACGTTTCTGGGAGTCTTCGGGGTTCATCGGTTCTACATGGGCAAGATCGGCACCGGATTGATCTGGCTGCTCACCGGTGGCTTGTTTCTCGTCGGCTGGCTCTATGATTTCTGCACGCTCAATCAACAAGTCGATCGGCTGAACTGAGCGGGTTTTGGATTTCGACTTTCCGTAATGGGTTCGGAAGGATAGGTTTTTCCGGTGGATAGCGCGATTCAAGAAAGACTCAATGAATTCATCCGACGCAAAGGCATGCGCCGGACCAATCAGCGCGATACGATCGTTAAAGCGGCCTTCTCCAAAGACGAACATTTCACGGCGGAAGAACTCTTTGACCGTGCTCGGAAATTGGACTCTGAGACCTCGCGGGCTACCGTTTACCGGACGCTGAGCTTGCTGGTAGAGGCCGATTTACTGCGAGAAATCGACCTCGGGGACAATCAAACGACTTACGATCCCAACTTCCTCGATAAGCCCTCGCACAACCATCTTGTCTGCATCGATTGCGGGCGAGTCGTGGAATTCGAGGACTCGCACCTCGACCTCCTCAACGACTGCGTCACGCGGCGACTCGGCTTCAAGCCGCTCCGGCAAAGCATCAAGATCGAGGCGAACTGCGAGCAGCTTCGCCTCAAAGGGCGCTGCCCAAATCTCATCGCGACCCGCCTGACCGGGAAACGACTCAGAAAAAAGCGCTGATCCCCTGAAATGGACAATCTCCCCCTACAAATAGGGCTGGTCATTACTTCATCGAAATTTTTCAATAAAAGTCGCCGTAGGTGTCGTCGTTCAAAGACATCATGGTTCTTCGCTTAATTTAACCCGATCTCACATGCATCACTCTTCCCGCCGCAGTTTTATCAAATCTGCCGCCGCTCTTGCTGGCACTGCCCTTGCTCCCAATCTCCTTCTGGGGCAGGAAAAAGCCCTCAAGCAACTCAGCGTCGCCGCAGTCGGCTGTGGAGGAAAGGGTTTGAGCGACATTTCCGAGATCTCCAGTGGGAATCGCATCGCCTTCCTTTGCGATGTCGACAAAAACATGGCCAAGGGTGCTATTGAGCGTTTTCCTGAAGCTCGATTTTTCTCCGATTACCGCGAAATGTTCGCTGCCGTGGCTGACCAGATCGACGTCGTCACCGTTTCCACTCCGGACCACATGCACTTCCCGATTGCGGTTGAGGCGATTAGACTTGGTAAGCCCGTGATGGTGCAGAAGCCGATGTGCAACAATCTCTGGGAAACACGTGCCCTCGCCAACTTCGCCAAGGAAAAAGGCGTTTATACCGTGATGGGGAATCAAGGAGCCACCATGCAGGGCACCCGCATTCTTCGCGAATGGATCGAATCCGGCATGATCGGCGATGTCAAAGAAGTCTACTACTGGACCAATCGCCCGATTTGGCCGCAAGGCGAAGGCTTGAAATTTCCACCAAAAACCCCAGTTCCTGCCGAGATCAACTGGGATGTCTGGCAAGGAACCGTCGCTAGCGAGCGCCCCTACAGCCCAGATATCCACCCCTTTAAATGGCGCGGATTCTGGGACTATGGCTGCGGTGCACTGGGTGACATCGGTTGCCACAGCATGAATTCTGCATTCTGGTGCTTGGATCTTCAAGGGGATTTCGTAGTCGAGGCAAGTAAAGTCACTCCCTTCGACGAGATCACCGCACCCAAGCGCTCGACCATTGTCTATCAATTTCCCGCCAAGGACAAACGGGCGGCAGTCAAAATAATCTGGCAGGACGGGGTGAACAACCCGAACACCGATGCCGAGTTCGTTCGCCCTCCCGGAATCCCTGCAGACCTGCAACTGAACGAAGGATTCGGCCAAGTCTTTGTCGGCACCACCGGTGTCCTTTTCGTCAACGACGCCTATTGCGGCGTCACTCCCGTCCTCTTCCGGGACGGCGTAAGGACGGAACCCGGCAAGGTCGAAAAAGTCTATGCCCGCGTCGTTGGTGGCCCCACCCAGGAACTCTGCCGTGCCGTCCGCGGAGATGGACCGAAGCCCATCTCTAACTTCGTCGATCACGCCGGCCCGCTCACCGAGATGGTGCTCGTCGGCAACCTCGCCGTGCGTCTTGGTAAGAAAATTGACTGGAATGCCAAAGTCATGGAAGCTCGCGGCCTGCCCGAGGTAAAAGCGCATCTCAAGCGAGTTTACCGCGCCGGATGGGAACCTAAACTCTCTTAATCGCGCTTTTAATCACAATCGTAAATACGCTCTCACCTACCACTAATCCAAATCGAAAATGACTACTGAATCCTGCTGCTCAGGCAACAAACTCGAACTCACCCTCGGAGCACTCCTTCTTCGCCTCTGGCTTGCCATGCGGGCCCTACAAACCGGGATCGAAAAATTCGCTGGAACCACCGCCTCCGACCAAGCCGTCAAAATCGATGGTGCGGCTAACGAATACGGCCTGACCGCCGCAGGCTCGGTAAAGAATTATGCACTTGCAAATTACCATGGTGTGCCCGCCGGGTTGATGTCCAAATTTCAGTCAGAGCCACTGATGCTCAAGTTCGCGCTCCCACTCTACGACAAGATCCTTGGACCCGTTCTGATCATTTTGGGCATTACCCTCTTGCTCGGGATTGCCAACCGCATCTCCCTCTTTCTGCTCGGGCTGCTCTATATTAGTCTTACTTGGGGGTTGATTTTGATCAAACAGGACGATGGTGTCTCATGGTTGGGGATTCACATGATTCTTGTCGTGATGGCCCTCGCCCTCGCCGAACACAATCGTTTCACACTCCTCAAAAAATGGTAATCCCATGAATCCAGAACCCTCTATCATAAATCGTCGGGATTTTCTCTCCAAGACCCTAGCCACCGCTGGTGTTGGCCTCGTGCTCGGTGCGCCATCCATCCTCCGTGCTGCCAATAAAGACGGCACCGCCACCGGAGAAAAAATCAACATTGCCCTCGTCGGCATGGGCAAACAAGGCCGCGTCCTTTTCGAGGCCATGTCGAATATCCCCGGTCTTCACTTCCAAGCGGTGTGCGACATTTGGAGCTATAACTTGGACAGTGGCGTGAAAAAAGTCAAAGCCCTCCAAGGACACACGCCCAAGGGCTATGCTGACATCGATGACATGCTTGCGACCGAAAAAGGTCTCGACGCTGTCGTCGTTGCTACGCCCGATTTCTGGCACTCCCCGCACACCGTTAAGTGCCTTGAAGCTGGACTCAACGTCTATTGCGAGAAGATGATGTCCAATACCATCGAAGGTGCCCGTGCGATGGTAAGGGCAACGGAGAAATCTGGTAAACTCTGCCAGATTGGCCATCAGCGCCGCAGCAATCCGCGCTACCGCTTCACCCTCGACAAGCTGATCAAGGAGCACAAAATTTGTGGTCAGATCGTCAACATCAATAGCCAATGGAATCGTGCAGTGAGTTCGTCGCAAGACATCGCTTTCAACAAGAAGCTCACCATCGATCCTGCGATCCTCAATAAATACGGCTTCGCCGACATGAACCAATTCATGAATTGGCGGACTTTTCGCAGCCTCTCCGGCGGTCCTATTTCCGACCTCGGTGCCCACCAGATCGATATCTTCGGTTGGTTCCTCGGCGTGCAGCCCAAGTCCGTTTACGCCTCGGGTGGCAGTGACTACTTCACCAAGCGCGAGCACTTCGACAACATGATGTGCATCTTCGAATATGACACCCCACAGGGCGCGGTGCGTGCATTCTATCAAGTGCTCACCACCACCAGTGCCGGCGGTGGCTTTTGGGAGAGCTTCATGGGCACCGAAGGTACTATCAAGATTTCCGAGATCGCCTCGAACTCCGCCATCTATCGAGAAGATAGCGCCCCACCTTGGGACGACCTCGTCACCCGTGGGATTCTTAAAAGAGCCCCAGCGCCGCCCAAGCCTGTCGCAACAGAAGGTGCCGTCGCGTCCTACGCATCTGCCGCGCCGGAAGTCTTCGAACTACCCGGCGGTTTCGCCAAGCCCGCTCACCAAGCGCATTTGGAAAACTTCTTCAATGCCCTGCGTGGCAAGGCAAAGCTCAACTGCGACGCCCGCCATGCCTTCGAGGCCGAGGCACCCATCTACTGGGTGAATCCCTCCGCCCTCTCTCACCAACCGATCGTATTCACCGCTGACCAACTCTCTGTATGAAAAATAAAATTATCGTTCCCACCCTCTGCGCGTTCTCCGTGTTCGCCCTTTCCTCCTGCGGCAAGAAAACTGAAACTGCAGCAAGTGCTTCAGAAGCGGCAGCCGCACCGGCTGCTGCTGGCGGAACCGCTGGCGGCGTCCCGCTTACCACCACGCTCCCGCCCGAACTCATCGAAGGCACTCCCAAGCCGATGAATATTCCAAATCTCATCCAAGCTCCGACCAAGGCTCCCGAGTTCCTCGTTCCTGCTGGCACCGTGCTGCTTTCCAAGGGGAAAAAGGTCACCAGTAGCGATGATAATCCCATCATCGGAGATCTCACGCTTGTCACTGATGGTGACAAAGATGCCGGCGAAGGCTACTTCGTCGAGCTTCTCGATGGTACCCAGTGGGTTCAGATCGATCTCGAAAAAAGCTCGGACATCTCCGCCCTCTGGCTCTGGCACTTCCACTCCCAGAAGCGCGCCTATAATGACGTCATCGTCCAAGTTTCCGATGATCCAGAGTTTAAAACTGGAGTCACCACCATCTATAATAACGACTACGACGATACTTCCAAAATGGGCAAAGGCACTAACAACCCCTATGCTGAATCCCGCTTCGGCATCGTCGTCGATGGCAAGGGTTCCAAAGGACGTTACGTCCGCCTCTACAGTAATGGTAACACTTCAAACGAGATGAATCACTACATCGAAGTGGAGGTTTATGGTAAGGCGTCCTAAATCACGGCAAGATTCATAACGCCGGTCATAGACAGATTGCTTGGGGCTTGAGCCTCGGTTTTCCTGTAGGGTGCTGAAACACCTCTGGTAAATCAAACGCTCTCCAGCGCCAAGTAAGCTTCGATTTCCCGTGAGGGGTCGTGGGCTCGCATAAGAGCCTCGCCGATGAGCACGGCATTTGCTCCTGCATCGAGGGCGCGTTGGGCGTCCTCAAGTGACTTGATTCCGCTTTCAGAAACTAACAGGACGTCGTCGGGCACTTCCTCGGCGAGTCGCTCGGTGGTGGCGAGATCGACGGCGAAGGTTTTTAGATTCCGGTTGTTCACTCCGATGAGGTCGGCGCCCAGTTCGAGGGCGCGCTCCATTTCCCGGAGGTCGTGAACTTCTACGAGGACATCGAGAGAGAACGACTTGGCCTCATCATAAAGGCGACGCAGCGATTCGTCATCGAGCGCGGCGACGATGAGTAGGATAGCATCTGCGCCGGTGACCACGGCTTCGTGGATCTGGACCTCGTGAATGGTGAAGTCCTTGCGCAGCAGTGGGGCATCGGAAAACTTGGAAATCTGCGAGAGGTAGCTGAGAGAGCCTTGGAAATATTTTTCGTCGGTGAGAATCGAGAGGCAAGAGGCACCGCCTTCCAGGTAGCGTTTCGCTTGGCGGACGGGATCGAAGTTCGGATCGATGAGGCCGACGGAGGGCGAGGCTTTTTTCACCTCGGCGATGACCCCGAGTTTCCCCGGTCCCCGATCCAGTGCTGCGCGGAATCCGCCGAAATCGTTGCGCTGGAGGGCTCCGGCGCGCAGAAGCGAAGCACGGGGCATCAGGGTGGCGACCTCGAGGTGTTTGGTGGCGATGATTTCTGCGAGCTTGTCGGACATGCGTGCTGGGAAATAAACCCGGAGCCGGAAAAATGAACACGCAAAATTTGCAAAATTTGGCTTGTCCCCCCCCTGCGGCCATGTAGAAAGCCGTCGACGCGTTTTCCGACGCGGGCGTAGCTCAGTGGTAGAGCGCCACCTTGCCAAGGTGGATGTCGTGAGTTCGAATCTCATCGCCCGCTCCATTTTCCCCGGAGCGTGTTCCCACCACTACACTATGTTTGTCTGGTCGAAACTCTCCGCTGCAAAGTGGATGGATGCTTGGGAAGAAAGATTTGCAGGAAATCCTAATCTGGTCATCGAGCTGGTCAAAGGCGGTAAATCTATCCGCATTAGGTTATTTTGCGCGAATCAAAAAGAAGCCGATGCGGTCGTCGCCCAGTTTGGCGGTAGTGTGCGGAAAATGGCTAATGCCGAGTGGGACAAACCGGTGGAGGCCCCACGCCCCGTCAAGGTGCGCGACGTTTTCGTGCTGACGGCAGAAAAACGTCCCAAGGAGCTCGCCGCACTGAAGAAGGCGAATCCGAAACGCGAAATCATCGTGATCCCACCAGAAATGGCGTTTGGCACGGGTGACCACGCCACGACATCCACTTGCCTGCGCTTGTTAGTGGACATCGCCCGAGCGCGCAAGGGCATGGACTGGACGGTGGCGGATCTCGGCACCGGCACTGGTGTTCTCGCCATCGCTGCAAAGAAACTCGGGTCAGGTGAAACTTTTGCCTGCGATTACGACCCCTTTGCTGTCGCCGTCGGCGTCCGCAACATCGAGCGCAATGGCACGCCAGAAATCCTGATGCAGGAGCAAGACGTGCTAAAATGGAAGCCGCGCAAGAAGGGCTATGACGTCGTCCTCGCTAACTTATTTTCCACCATCCTGATCGAAGCGTGGCCGGTGATCACGAAGTCCCTCGCGCCTGGTGGTGATCTCGTCGTCTCGGGCATCCTCGCGACGCAAGCGTGGGATGTTTTTAAAGCGGCCGCCGCTAACGGACTCGGTTTTACGAAGGTCGTAAAAAAAGGCAAGTGGGTGACCGCGCACGGCGGGCATATGGCCGATTTGATCGCCGCTGAGAAAGAGTGAGCGTGGAAGCCTTGTCTAGGCACCTTGGTTATCCCTGCGGTGCCCGCATTATCTCTTCAATTGCGGAGATTCTAGCTCCGTTCTTACGCTGAGTTACTGATTCTCTTCCACCATCTTTTGGCGTGCGGCGAGATAGGAGTCGAACTCCGCTTCGCTGGCAAACACGCCGACGCCGGGGAGGGCTTTGATAATTTCAAACACCTCGGTAATCTGGGGCTGCATGTTGATGAATGATGCTTGGCCGCCGCGTTCCTTGAGCTGCTTGCGGACGATGGAGAACACGCGCAGGCCGGCGCTGCTGATGAATTTTAAGCTAGCGAGATCGAACATGAGATCCTTGCCGCAGCGAGCCATCACCGGTGCGATTTCTCGTTCAAGATCCGGTGCGGTGGCGGTATCAAGGCTGCCGATGAGCTTGACGGTGAGCGCTCCGGTGTTCTGAGAACTCATGTTTTGGAGGACTTGGATTTCGAGTGGCATGGTGTTTTTGGAGTGATTGGTGATTGGATGGGACGGTAATGAGTCGGATTTATTGCGCAAGACGTTTGATGAGCTGCAGCACGTTCTCGGTATTTTCCCGAGTGTAAATGAGCTCATCGGTGTATTTTCGGACGAGAAAAATGCCCCAACCGCCCGGTGGCTCGTCGTCATCGGCGACGCCGTCGCTGGTGGCGGTGGTGGGATCGAACTCGACTCCGTGATCTCGCAGCTCGATGACGATTTGGCTGGAGTTGTGAACAAAGGTCACACCGAAGGTTTGGTTAGGGTCGCGCTTGAGAGCGTGATTGACGATATTGCTAGCACATTCCTCGAGCGCAAGAGTGAGACCGAAGAGGATCTTCGCGGGGATTTGCTTGTCCTCGCCGTAGGCCTCCAGGGCTTCGACGGCGCGCATGACTTCTTCCGGAGTGCCTTGGAGTTCGAGTTTCATGAGCTGGGAGATGCCTCAATTTTCAACGTCATGATTGCGATGTCGTCTGACTGCGGTGCGCCATTGGCGAAAGCGTGGACTTTTTTAAGAAGTTCGGAAGTTAGAGCGGGTGCGGATTGGCCGGAGAGAAGCGTGGTGTCGGCGATGAGTCGGTCGTCGCCGTAACATTCGTCCTCGGGATTGAAGGCTTCACTCACGCCGTCGGTGTAAAAAACAAGTGAGTCACCAGGGCGCAAGTCTAGCTCGGTGCGCTCGAAGGTGAGGCCTTCATCGAAGCCTAGAGCAGTGCCTAAATTTTTCACCGCCCAGGCAGGTGCTTGGCCCGGCCGTAAAAGTACGGGGCGGCAGTGTCCGCCGTTGGCGATGGTGACTTTTCCGCGAGTCGGCTCATAGACCGCACAGATGAAAGTCACGAACATGAACGAAGGATTGTCCACGGAGAGCTCGTCATTCAAGCGGGCAAGGATGAGTTCCGGCTCGATGATGTCGCGTGCTAACAATTTTGCGAGGCTGATGGCACGCACCATGAACATGGAGGCGGGGATGCCCTTGCCGGAAACATCGCCAAGGAAAACGACTAAGCGATCCTTCGCCGCAGCGCAGACGCCGTAGAGATCGCCGCCGACTTCGCGTGCGGGCTCAAGCACGGCACCGAACTCGACGCCGTAAGCTTTTTCTAATGCCGAGAAATCATGAGGTAGCATGCCCATCTGGATCTCGCTGGCGACGCGCAGCTCACTGGCGATTTGTTCTTTGACCGCATCGCTGTAGGCCTTCGCCTTGAGCAGCGAGCGGACGCGGGCTTTTACCTCTAGCATCTCGAAGGGCTTGGTGAGGTAATCATTCGCGCCTGCCTCGAAGCCGCGGGTTTTGTTTTGCACTTCTTCCAACGAGGAGAGGAACATGATCGGCACATCGGCAGTCTCTGGCATTTCGCGGAGGCGGCGGCAGACTTCGTAGCCATCCATGCCGGGCATCATAATGTCGAGCAGCACCAAGTCAGGCGGGGTGCGGGTGGCGATTTGCAAGGCCATTTCGCCATTCATCGCGAGGCTGAGCTTGTGGTCGGCCTTCAAGCCTTCGACGAGGATGTCGAGGTTCGCCTTGGCATCGTCCACGATCAGGACGCGGCAGTCAGATAGATTTTTCATGAGAAGATGAGATTTTCAGTGTTCTTTGCCAACAGCGTTTCCGCTCCAGCGAAATCGTAGTTTTCCACCAGCTTCTCAAAATCAGCTAGAACCGCGCCGGGGAACAGTGGGCTGAGCGCGGCGCGGTGGCTCTCGATGAATTCCACTGCTCCAGAGTCGAAATCGGAGAGGAGCTTCGCGAGCTGCCCTGCGGCGGCGCGGGTTTCTGCGGGATCGACGGCTGAGTGAGAATCGGGCGGCAGGGTGGGGGATGCAGGAGCGGGTAAGAATTTTTTCAATCCTTCGAGCAATGGATCGAGCACGAGTGAAACTTGCTTTAACGCGGGTTCCGTTTCGGATTTGGCTCCCCGGTGGCGGATGATTTCCTCGAGCACGCTCGCGGCGGATTGCACCTGCTTGGCGCCTAAGTTCGCGGCGACGCCCTTGACGGTATGGGCGATGCGCTCGGCGAGGACGGGGTCTTGCTGGTCAAGTGCAGTTCGGATCTCGGTGACGGCAGGGCCTTGTTGCTCGGCGAACTGGCGTAGTAAATTCAGATAGAGTTTGAGGTTTCCGGCAACGCGCGTCAGGCCGTCATGCGTGTCGAGACCGTGGATGGTCGGGAGTTCATTAGAGTTTGAAATGACAGGCTCGGCTTGACTTACAGGTAGGGCGGTGACTGGCGTTTGATAGAATCGTCCGACTGTCTCGAAAAGGATGTTAGGGTCAATCGGTTTGGAGATGTGGTCGTTCATGCCCGCGTCCAAACATTTTTGTTTTTCCTCCAGTGTGGCGTGCGCGGTCATGGCGATGATCGGCAGATTCGTGAGGCTTGCTTCCGCGCGGATTTTTACGGTGGCTTCGTAGCCACCCATCACCGGCATTTGTAAATCCATCAGTACCATGTCGAATGCGGTTGGCTCGTGTAGCAAGCGGACCAAAGCTTCTTGGCCGTTGTTAGCGACGGTGACCTTGGCGCCGATGCCTTCGAGTAACTCCACGGCGATCTGCTGGTTGATCTCGTTGTCCTCCGCTAGCAGAATTTCCGCGCCGAGTAGTCTGCCGGCGTGGCGCTCGTCCGAGCTGGCGTGTGCCATTTCCTCAGAGTCAGGCGCGAACAAGGTGACCAGCGTGTCCACCAAGATGGACCGGGTGACAGGCTTGACGAGAAACCCGTCGATCCCCACGCGCTCGGATTCCTCACGCACTTCTTCACGACCGAACGCGGTTACCATTACGATCGTGGGCTGGTTCTTGAGTTGTGTGTTCTCTTTGATGCGGCGGGTGGTCTCCAAGCCGTCCATTCCGGGCATCCGCCAGTCCATGAAAATCAAATCGTAGGGAGTGGCCGTATCTTGTTGGGTGATCGCTGCTAGAGCTTCCGCTCCCGAACTCACTGCATCGACGTGAGGAGTGAGGTCGGATAGGGCTTCCGACAAGATTTCACGCGCTGCGGAATTGTCGTCCACGATGAGGACATGGAGGCGCGATAATTGATCGGGCAGAATCCTACCGTGACCCGGCGCAACACCTTGTTCTAACCACGCGGTGAAAATGAAGGTGCTGCCTACGCCAGGCTCGCTCTCCAACCAGATCTGGCCGCCCATCAGCTCGACCAAGCGACGGGAAATGGTTAGTCCGAGGCCGGTGCCGCCGTGCTTGCGGGTGGTGGACATGTCTGCTTGGGAAAAGGCTTGGAATAACTTTCCCGCTTGCTCCTTGGTCATGCCCATGCCGGTATCGTGCACGGAAAACTTCAACTGCACCTTGTCGCCGGTTTGTTCGGCGAGTTCGATTTTGAGGCGGATTTCTCCCTGTTCGGTGAACTTCACCGCGTTGTTCACGAGGTTGGTGAGGATTTGCCCGAGGCGGAGCGGGTCGCCACGCAGGTGTTGGGGGATGGTGGCTGAGACGTCGGCTAGAAACTCAAGGCCTTTTTCATGGGCCTTTTGCGCGGTCAGTGTGGTGACGGAACTGAGAACCTCGTCGATCGTGAAATCGATGGTTTCCATGTCGAGCTTACCAGCCTCGATTTTCGAAAAATCGAGGATGTCGTTGATGATGGAAAGCAGTGAGGTGCCGGCGTTGTGGACCTTGCTAACATAATCTCGCTGCTTCGGATTGAGCGGTGTCTTGAGCGCGAGGTGGGAGAGGCCGATGATGGCATTCATCGGCGTGCGGATTTCGTGGCTCATGTTCGCGAGGAACATGGATTTCATCTCGGTGGCACCTTCCGCCTTCTTGGTAGCTTCTCTCAATTCTTCGGTTTGGGCGGCAAGTTGGCTGGCTTGTTCTTGGGTTTGGTTGAGGAGTTCCTGGGTACGTAAGTTTCGCTGGAGAATTTCCAAGCTCATCACTGCCACCTTGAGAATTTCGTCGAGCAAGGCATTCTCACTCGTCGTGATAGAACGGAATGAGGCGAATTCGAATACCCCTAGCAGCGTCCGGCGTGAAAGTAGCGGCCACCCAGTGATCTGCTGCGGCGGGGCGCATCCTAAGCCGGAGGTGATGCGGCAATAATTTGCTGGCACATCATTGAGCGTGATCGGCTTTTGTTCTTTTGCACACTGGCCGACCAATCCTTCCCCCAATCCGAACGATGGCTGGGTGTCAGTGCTTTCTGCTAGACCATAAGCAGCGACTCGCGACAAACGATTGGATTCTACTTCTAGAGTATAAAATCCGGCGACGCCACCGCCGAGCACTGGGACAAGTCCTGCGGTCAGTCGGTCGCCAAATTCATTGAGGGAACTCGCTCCTTGTAACTCGCCAGTGAGGCGCGCGGCATTGGCCTTGATCCAGCGTTGTTGTGCCATTTCCGAAGCTCCGTCCTTGAGGATTCCCACCGAGCGGGCCAATGCGCCGATTTCGTCGTTGGAGTTGGTGAATGGGACTTCATTGGCGTAGTCACCCTTGGAGATCGTTTCGACCGATGTCTGGAGTGCGCGGATCGGGTTGATGATTTTACGAAATGTCAGCCAGCCGAGAATGCCTGATAGGAGGAGCGCGCCGCTGATGGAGATCAGTTGATTTCGCTTTGACCTCTCGATGCCATCAATTGCTTTTTGGCCAGCGGCCGTGGCGAGGGATTCGTTCAAGCGCGTCCATTCCTTGATGATATCGCTCAGGCGTTCACCACGGGTAGTGACTTGGGTGGACAACATAGTTTTCATTTCTGCCGTGCGCCCTTGCGTGGCGAGTGCCTTGACTTCGTCCATCTTGGTCATCCACTCGCCGGAGATGGTTTGAAGTTCCTTTAAATACTGCCCACCCTTTGCGCTGCCGACCCAGTTCTTTTCATAATCATCTAGCAGGCGCAGAAACTCGCGGCGGGCGGCATCACCCTTTGCTTGTGAAAGCACTCTCGCCGCAGTGTCGGGTTCCAAGATTGAGTTCCGGGTGTAAAACGCCATCTCCGCATAATTTCGTGAGATATCACCGATTCGGGCCAGAGCGATGATCCGGGATTTCGCTGCATAGCGGGTGCTTGCCTCGACTTGGTTCATCTCCTGACGGGTCGTGAAGCCGAGGGCGAGAAGCACTGCCAGTGGCACTGCGAGCAGGAAGATCAAACGTTTGGCAATGGTCATGAGCGGTCGGATTCTACTTGGACAGACCCGAAACCTTCTTGCCCATGTACAGGGGTGCTACATGGTCACGGATGAATTCCATCTTCACGTTATCAAAATGTTTCCCGTAGTTGCCGTCTTTTTCTAACTTGGCGGTCCATGGGATGGTGACGATCTTTTCTTTGTAGAGCTTGCGGGTTGAGGCTTTGGCTCCTTTAGGCCGGATGAAGCCCGTGATCCCGGCACCGGGATCACCATATTCACGATCGGCGGTGCCAGAGAAGGGCATGAGAAAGCCGAGCATCCGATCCTTCGTCGAGGTGTAGACGTAGAGCTTGCCATTGACGTGCTTCAGTGCCTTGGTGAGATCGTAATCGTGGCTGATCGAGGTTCCTAACAATACGACATCATCGACCTGCACGAACTCTGGCAGCGCTTCGAGTGTGAAGATGGCCTGCGCCGTACCTGCAGAAAATCCAAGGAGTCCCAATGGCACCCCGGGATAAGCCTGTGCATGCTTCGTTATCTTGCGTGCTGCGATCTTTGCTTGGGCGCGCTTGTATTCCACACTGGCGTTTTGGTCGGCCATGAGTCCTTTGCCAGTTTCCCAGGAAAGCATTTCACCCGAGCCGGGATAATCGGCCGCGATGAAACCTTGTTGGATGCCTTCCGCATAGTTTTTCTGGGTGGTGCCACCGCCTGCGCCGTCGAAAAAGTAGATGTATCCGTTGTGAATCCGCTCGCCGCGATCTGCTCGTGGCTTGGGCCAGCCCGTGGGCTTGCTGGCGCATCCAGCGACGCTTACCACGAGGGCGATGCTGAGAAGGCGAAGGACGGAAATGCGGGAAAGTGAACAGGTTTGCATGATGAAGTTGAACTGATACTCGTCCGGAAGGATTTTGAGTAAATCAAATTTTGGTGATGGTTGGCGATTCCGCCAAGTAGCGGCCTAGAGTTGGATTCTCGTTCGCCCGCGAGAAGACGAAGGGAGTGCATGATGATAAGCAAGGCCGCGTCCGTGTCCGCCGATGATCCATGCGCTTGCGACGGCGACGGTCATGAGCACATTCATGCCGTGCGTCGAAGAAGGACAGTAAAGTCCCTGCTCCCAGAAGTGTTCGGCATCCTCGCTGCTTGTTGATATGAGGATCTGAATGTGACGAAAACGTCACTTGTACTATTAATCGATCTCTGATCTTCTTCGTTCGTGGGCCGGGCCGGGAAAAAGATCGACGAAAAAAAACTCACC
>JANPAU010000171.1:0-3029 GCA_031430055.1 Akkermansiaceae bacterium
ACCACGAAAGAAACGATTGGCCCGCAATGTTAATTTGGTGCATTCAAGGCCATGTCCGTTCTGTCCGATGAAATTCTACTCGTCACTCCGGTGTGGAATGACTCGGTGCGCTTGGCGGGCTTTGGCACGGCGCTCGCAAGGGCGCTGGTGGAGTCACCCCTGCCGATCCACTGGGTGATCGCGGACGATGGATCGGACGCGCGAGAGCATCTGCCACTTGAGAATCTGACGGCGGACTTCGTAAAAATTTTCCCGCGAGTATCGCTCCATCTTGCGGCGCACCATGCGGGAAAGGGCGCAATCGTTAGAGAAGCGTGGGCCTTGTCGCCCGATGCGGCGTGGCTCGCTTTCGTGGATGCGGATGGCAGCGTCAGCCCGGAGGAAATGTTGCGGCTCGTCGATACGGCGGTGAACTCTGGATCGTCGATGTTGGGGATTCGCAAGCGCACGGCGACCACGCAGTTGGTCGTGAGTCCGTGGCGTGGAATTTTTCACCGTGGGTTCCTGATCGTGGTTCGGTTAGTGCTGGGACTACACTGCGAGGATCCGCAGTGCGGGGCGAAGGTGCTGCAGGGTGCCAATTACCGGCGGATTTCCGGAAAACTCTGTGAGAATGGATTGGCCTTCGACTCCGAGTTGTTATTCGCCCTCAAGCACGACGGCACGACATGGCGGGAAATCCCGGTCAACTGGATTGAAAAGGGCGGCGGTAAGGTGAAGCCGCTGCGTGATGCGTGGGGGATGCTCGCCGCGCTATTACGAATCCGCAGTCGGAAATTCTAGGGTCCGAGAAATTTTCCGGCAGCGGACTGGTCAAACGAGAATGGCTGTGCCAAGGTTTCCTCATGTTTAAAAAACCTCTTTTACTGCTTCTCACCGGATTTCTCGCCTGTGCGGCCCAAGTGAATGCCCAAGAACCTGAAGAGACTGCCACCAAGGACAAAGCGGGCGATTCTGCGGGGCCGGCACGTTTCTGGCAGGCGACGCTCAGTGGCGGTCACTACATGGTCGCGCTCGACCGGATCACTTCCGTGAGCCGCCACAAGTATATCTTAGACGGTGCCTTGATCATCGATGAAGTCACGGTGGACACCGCAGGGCAAGCGCTCGCGCGATTCTATTTCATCACCCCGATCACGGATGCCGCACCGGGGAATTCCATCACCGGCCTCGCGGCTCGCGGCCGCGAATTGGTCGATAAGGCCGCCGAGCGTGTGGGCACAGATGCCCAGAACATGGTCATGAAAAAGTATCCAGACACCAGTCACGCCAAGTCGATCGAATACCGGATTCTCTCAGAAGCGGATCTGGGCGCGCTTTACGCCAGTGTGAGCAATTCATGGGAAACCGGCCGCGGGCGGAAATTCACCGCCAAATAGAACTTCCTTGTTCGAAAGCATCTGATTCCGAATAAATCAGGCAGCTCGAAGTTAGTGCCATTCTCACCTGATCTTATTTATGAAGGTTCTCTCTCCCATCTCGCGCCTGTTATTATGCGCGGTTCTGCTTTCTTCTTCAGCATGCGACAAGCGTGAAAGCAAGGTGAGAATCACCCTGGATCCGTCTTCGTCACCTAGCGGGCAACAGAGTCTGCGGGACGAACTGATTGCCTCGCTCCAAACGGACCTGAACCAACTGCGAGGTGCCGAAAAGTCCGAAAAATCTGCACTCTACAGTCTTGCGCAAGCCCTCGACCAAATCATGAAGGAGGATTCCCCTTCCTCATTTTCGCTCGCAAGGGCCACTTGGAACGCAGCAATCCTTACATATGGTTCCAAAAAGAGCGGCGATCTTTCGAACGATTATCTCAGAATGCTACTGTCTAACCAAGCCGAGACCTCCAGCAACTTCGACAAGGTCGCTAAAGAGACGGCTACTCGAATAGCCGACAGAATTTTTATCGCAAAAACCCCGCAAGAGCTGGATGCTCCTCTGCTTGAGATCAACTCACTGTTGAGCCAGACAAGCGGCACGGGCAACATACACTCGACGTCTGGGCAGTTGCTTCTCTTCAAGCAGTTTGTTGCCACTTGGCAGGAGTTTCTGACACAAGTCGAGTCCGCCCAAAATGCCGAGGCGATGCGGTGTTTGGAACGACTTAAATCATTCGCACCGCCCATTCACTGGCTGAATCCGGTTTCTGTAACCCAAGCACTCCAAACCGCCTCGCAAACTACCGGTATTCCGTCCTCGGAGCAATTGGACTCCATGATTAAGTCACTGGTCGAGCGCGCGATTTCTGCCACGAAACCCGAGGACCTCGACAGCCTGCTCGTCGAAACCGGCAAACTGCGATCATTTAGAAGTGAACTTCCCGAAAAGGGAAATGATCGAGTCACCACCCTACAGAACTTAATCGAGAACATCCAAGTTGGATTGTTTGCCCAACAAACCAAGGACTACGCGAAGTGGCGGGAATTCGTCAGCCGCATTGAAAACCAAGATCTCGCCAAGCTTGGCATCCCCCGCTCCCGCTTTCTGTTATATGTATACCATCTGAAACAATCCCTGTCAGCCACGGAGGCCAAGCCCCTAAGCCCGGCAGGATCTCCAGCGGAAGCCGCAGCGCGCATGACATCGCTCGAAACCATCGTGCCCCATCTTACCGCTTTACAACTTGCGCTGGATTCAGATCCCAGCATCCCTTTCACCTCATCCTGGCGCTTAGATTTGATGTCACTCCAAACGATGGCCACCCGCTTCGAACAACTCATGGCAGGTAAGGGAATGCAACGCGCGGTCCACGAATCCGGCTTGCAGATGATAAACATTCCCGCAATCGTAGAATTACAACGGCAATTTGATATTCTTTGCTTAAATATCACCTTTGCCGAGGACGCTCAGTTACTTCCGAATGAGAAAGAAAGTGCACGGGACTATACTGCCCGCCAGAAGTGTTCGGCATCCTCGCTGCTTGTTGATATGAGGATCTGAATGTGACGAAAACGTCACTTGTACTATTAATCGATCTCTGATCTTCTTCGTTCGTGGGCCGGGCCGGGAAAAAGATCGACGAAAAAAAACTCACC
>JANPAU010000172.1:0-5212 GCA_031430055.1 Akkermansiaceae bacterium
CAGGTCGCGGTCGAGCGCCCACTGGAAGAGTCCGTGGGCGGCAGTCCGGGTGCCCTTGATCGTTTGAGGTGACATACCGCCCGCTCTCATGGACGCCATCGCCTTTTCCACTCCCTCCGTAGTCACCGAACCTGCGGGTTCGTCCTTGTCGAAATAGGACACGAAGCGCTTCAGGCGATTCTTGAGAGCGGATAGGTGACTGGCGGACACGACTTCACGCTCACGGGCATCGATGAAGGTTTGCCGGAGGTCATCCAGCGCGGGGGTGGTGGACCCGTCCTTCAAGCGCTCGATGGAGGTTCGGATCACGTCGCGGAGCGCAGGGACGTCCCGGCCTGCCGTGTGCTCCTTCGAGACGAACTCCCGCCAGATGCGCAGTGCGTCGATCTCGTCGGAACCAACAGCAGACGCCCGCCCATGCTTGTCACGGGCCTTCTTCAACTCGGCACAGTATTTGTCAGCGTCTTCGATGTCCGAGAATGCCCGCTGGACGACCTTGCCAGTGGAGTCGGAAGAGCGAACCCGAAAATAGGTTTTACCTGTTTTGGGGTCGATCCACTCTCGCGGCGTGGCCTTCTTCATGCGGAAATTCGCTCACATGCGCGCTGGTGCGTCAAGGCGCGTTTTGGGTAGTAAGTGGGTAGCATGGCTTTAAAACCCATAGATAGCTATCCTGTAATGGTTTGCAAAACCGTCATTCGAGGGTTCGATTCCCTCCTCCGCCTCCAGCGTATTTAGCTTAAAATAAGTGAGTTACGAGCAAGATCCAGCTCTCTGCAACTTGCCAAATGTGGCCATCTTTTGCCTCTTTTTGCCAGCCTTACCAATACTTTGCCAATACCCTGCTAGATCGGGGCATTTACCCTTTTCGGGGTTTATTCGGCGAAATTCATCCCTCCTCCGAAACGGAAAACAACGATGAAGCTGTTCGCGACGAGCCGCTTCCGAAAGGCATCGGGTTCTTCGTCCCGGACTGATTAATCAAATCAGATGGTTTTTCCATGCGGTATCCATTGGCACCGCCCGAGTGAGTTGAATTTTCCAAACTCCCCGTTTTCGCCAATTACGAATCCACCCACCCAACAAATTCTCATTCCCAAGGGGCGGGCCATCCGTTCTTATCCGGTCGGAAAATCTCCATCCAGCATGTCCGACACCCTCTTCAGCCTCTGCACCCCCCGGAAAAGCGTTTTCGACGCTTCCCGACGCGATACGGTACTCGATCTCACCGACTTGCTCGATGCGAAAATCGATCCCAAGGAATTCTTTACGGAAAACTACCTCACGGACGGCCTGAAACAGCTTCTCCGCCACGGCCTACGCCGCCTCGCCAGCCAAAGCGATCAGGGCGTGTTCATTCTCAGCCAGAGCATGGGCGGCGGAAAAACCCACGGCATGCTAACGCTGGGACTTCTCGCCCAACATCCGGATCACCGCAAACCTGTGCTCGGCGACATCTACGAAACTTCCGTGGATCCCCAAGGTGTGCGCGTGATCGGCTTTTCTGGCCGCGAGAGTGATGCTCCCCATGGGGTCTGGGGTGCGCTGGCGGAGCAACTCGGACAGAAGGATCTTTTCAAGGATTACTACAGCCCGCTCCAAGCCCCGGGCCAGAGCGCATGGATCAACCTACTCCAAGGTCCGCCCACGCTCATCCTGCTCGACGAGCTTCCGCCTTACTTCGAAAATGCCAAATCCAAAGCCATCGGAAACTCCGACCTTGCTCGTGTCACCACCACGGCTCTCTCGAACTTACTCGTCGCCCTCAACAAGCCCGAACTTTCTAACGTCTGCGTCGTCATCTCCGACCTCAAGGCCACCTACCAAGACGGCAGTGCGTCGATCAACAGCGCCCTCCGCGACCTCCAGAACGAGACCCACCGAGGAGCCATGCAGCTCACCCCCGTCGCCCTCAACAGCGACGACATCTTCCATATCCTCCGCAAGCGCCTTTTCGAAACGCTGCCGGACGACCCCAAGATCATAGAAGCCATCGCCGCCGCCTACGCCCAAAGCGTGAAGGACGCCCGCTCGATGGATCTCACCTCCGCCAACCCGGACGACTACCGCCGCGAAATCGCCGTTTCCTATCCGTTCCACTTTTCCCTGCGCGACCTCTACGCCCGCTTCCGCGAAAACCCCGGCTATCAGCAAACCCGCGCGCTCATCCGCCTCATGCGCGTCATCACCTCCCGCCTCTGGGAAACCGGCCGCGCCAAGGAGCAATCGCTGATTCACCCCTACGACATCGATCTCAACCACCCCGAGACCCGCGCGGAAATCGAGGGCATCAACTCCCGCCTCGCCAACGCCGTCGCCCACGACATTGCCAGCACCGGAGCGAGCGTGGCGGAGCAACTCGACCGCGAACTCGGTGGCCGCGATTGCCAGGACGCCGCCGCGTTGCTGCTCGTCTCCTCTCTCGCCAACGTCTCCGGCGCAACCGTCGGCCTTGGCATGAATGATGCCGTCGCCTTCCTCAGCCGCCCCGGCCGGGAAATCTCCCGCCTGCGCAAGGATGTGCTCGGAGTCTTCTCCACCCGCGCTTGGTATCTGCACACGGATCGCGAGGGCCGCATGTTTTTTAAGGACATCCAAAACGTCGTCGCCAAGCTGAAATCCACCGCCGAGGGCTACACCCGCGAGATCCAGCTCAAGGAACTTCAGACCTTCCTCGAAAACATCTTCACGCCCAAACAGCATCGCGATTGCTACCAGTCCGTCGTCGCCTTGACGCCGGCCGATGAACTCAAACTCGATAAGGAAAGCATCCTACTCGTCGTCGCCGAACCCGCACCCGGCGGTGGCCTCGCCGATTCGCTCAAGACCTTCTACGACGACGCCACCTACAAGAACCGCGTCCTCTTCCTCACCGGCGAGCGCGAAGTCATCGACCGCCTGCTGGAACGCTCCGCCGAATACAAAGCCATCCGTGGCATCATCGAGGAATTGGAACGCGAGAAAACTCCCGACAACGACCCCCAGCTCGTCGGTGCCCGCGAACTCCGCGACAAGATTCTGCTCCAGCTCCTCAGCGCCGCCAAGGAAGGCTTCGACTGCATTTACTATCCCGCCAAGGACGGCCTCTCCAAAGCCGACTTCCTGATGAACTATCAGGGGAACAACTACAACGGCGAGGGACAGATCCGCGACACCCTCAAGGCCAAGATGATCCTGGAAGACGCCTGGCGCGAGGAAGGTGGACTCGTGGACAAAGGACCGTTCGCCCCACCCGTTACATCCGTCCGGGCGCAGGAACTCAAGCGCGATGACACCACCGGAGAAACGATGCTCCGTCTCGTGCCCGTCCATGCGGACAAGGTTCACTACGAAATCGGCGGCCCCGCCACCACCGGCAGCGCCTTGGTTCCGGACCTCCAGAAATTCACCACCAGCGATCTCAGGCTCAGCTTCCTCGCCGTGGACTCCACCGGCCAGCACCAGACCGGTCCGGCGACCGCCTGGCAGAACCGCATCAGCCTGAAGAGCCGCTTCTTCCAACAAGGCAGCCAGCGCATGTGCGAATTGCTCGCCGCCCCGCCCGTTCCCATCTTCTACACCACCGATGGTTCCACGCCAGGCAGCGCCAGCGGAGTCTATGCAGACTCCTTCCCGGTGCCCGAGGGGACGATCTGCGTCCTGGCCATCGCGGAAAAAGACGGCATCCGCTCGGAAATGCTCCGGGCCGACGTGCCTAGGGACAATCAGCCGGTCGCCATTGATCCCACCAAGCCAGCCAACTGGAAACGCCCCCATTCCTTCGACACCACCAAGGAAAGTTACGAGTTCCTCGCCAAACTCGAAAAGTCCGGCGCGAAAATTCTCGGCCCGCGCGTGATGGTCGGCTCGTCACCCTGGGCCGAGTTCAACACCGATGCGTCGATGTCCCTCGACCGCGCCACGCTGGAAACCATCCTCAAACCGCTCCGCGAAATCGTGGGTGGCGGCGAGGTTCAACTTTCCTGTGATGGTCTCTCCTTTTCTTCCGGCCAAGACCTGCTTGATTGGGTCTCCGACCACAGAACCGAGCTGAAGGAGCACGAGGTTTCCCAAGTCGTCACACGGAATGAGCGCGAAGACTAAATATCCCACTGCCGCAGAGAGCAAAGCGGTGAAAGTGAAGGCAAAGCCGGCCACGCCCAAGTCGGATGGCTTCGGCTTCCAACCGGATCGATCCCAGCATCACTTCATGCTCACCCTGCCGGCGGGAAAGGATGACAACGTCTTCCTCTCCGAGCATTTCCATTTTGACGATGCCGAAGCCCGCCGCGAACTTCACCTCGCTCTTGGCAAGGAGGACGACAAGCTCCGCTGCGTCCTGCCTCTTTCGAAATGGGAAGCCATCGCGGAAGCCATCAAATCCGAGTTCAACGAACGCCTCAAATCCCTCGGCCTCACCGCCGGCCGCTGGGGCAAGCGCCAGACCCCCGTCTCCCGCCTGCTCGGCAAGGAAATGCTCCTGCTCGCTTGGGCCATCGAGGACGCGGACCCCGCACTCATCCCGGTGGCCATCGCCAACTGGCGCGGCCTCGCCCCGGAAGAACGCTGGTGGCTCTTCACCATGACCAACGCCGCCACCGGCCACGCCCTCCATGGAAAAGGCCGCGGTTGGCGCAAAGCCGTCCGCTTCGCCCTCACCGAAAACCCTGCAGCCGACGTGAAACCGGTGAAGCGCGAAGACTTCTTCAGCCTCGTCCAAGAGGGCGAGCCGAGGGGGATTTAGAAAAATTTCAGACAATGTGCGAGATTTCCCTCGCTCATGGTGTAAAGTTTTCTGTAAACCCCTTCCATCTTGCCGCGCATTCAACCACCTCTATCGCTTAGCAAGCCTCCTCTCGCCCTCGTCCTCGCCCAAGTAAGGATGAGCCCTGTAGAGAAGATGCAAAGCTACGTTCCAGACATTCAGGACCGTTTTCGCAAAAATGGTTTCCCAGAATTCCGAACACGGGAATTACCAGGTCCTTTCGTCTTGGCTGAAGGCGGATTTGTCCAGCATAGCGCTCCCCAGTGGGAATTTGCGGACAAAACAAACACAACTTCCATACTACTCAACGTTGACGCTGTCACCGTTCAGACCACTACCTACAAGCATTTCGAGGATCTCCAAGAGACAATCCTTCTCGCATTCTCCGCCGTTCACGAGATCGTCCAACCGGCGCAAGCTCACCGCTATGGCTTGCGCTACGTAAATGTAATCCGACTGGTAGACGAC
>JANPAU010000173.1:0-4514 GCA_031430055.1 Akkermansiaceae bacterium
TTCAGATTTGTTCGTTAGAAATTGAAGGGGATTTCATTCCACAGCTCCCAATCCGGCGGGATTTAATTTCGAAATGTGCTCATTTGAACACATTCAAAGCACCATTCCGAAAAAACCGCGTTTTGGGACAGGCTCTATTTAACCCACCCCCGGTGCTAGAAACTGAAATTACAGAACGCCGCCGCCCGCTGTGGGGCGGTCTCATAATTGCTCCTTCCGCCTTACAAAATATGCCTGTTCTAGCGGTTCTTCCCGACGCGGAAATCGACAAAAACATCCGCAAAGTCCAAAAGAACCTCCTCGAAATGCTCAAGGAGGCGATGGGGTGAGAAAGCACCGGCACCACAGCAATCTTGACCTCCGTATGTTTCTGGCATATACAACCACGCGAGCATGATCGATTGGACCAGCATCACCGGATTCCAGTGGGACGAGGCGAACGCCACGAAAAACCACGACAAGCACCGAGTCGGATGCCCGGAGGCCGAATCGGTATTCCTCGCTGCCGACCTCCGAATCCTTGAAGACCTCAAACGCTCCACACCCGCCGAATCCCGCTGGCACGCCTTTGGCTGCTCCAGCCACCAGCGACCGCTCAGCATCACCTTCACTCTCCGCCACCCGCTCATCCGCATCATCTCCGCCCGCCCCATGAACTCCCGCGAAAGGAAATCCTATGGCTACTAGAAAAAGTACCGCCCTTCAGGTTCCCACCGAACCCGCCGACAGCACCGACCATCTCGACCTCTCCAAGGCCGTGCGGGTCTCGCTACCGAATCTCAAACTCTCCACGGAAACCATCTCCCTGCGCATGCCCGCCACCCTCCTGGAATCCATCAAGATCGAGGCCAACAAACGCGACGTGCCCTATCAATCGCTCATCAAAATGACCCTCGCCGATCAATTCCAACAACACCCGGCAGGCTCGTGAATCATAGCCCGGTGAAATCTCTCTACGTTTACAGCCTGCCTAGTGAGGCTTCCCTCGGCAGACCCGCCAAGCCTCTGTTCCCCGTAACATGCTCAATTCTGGCGGGTTTTATTTTCGGAAATCATGACGGGTGGAAACCAGCGGGCGGCAATCTTCGCACCACTCTTCTAGGACCAACGGCCCGCCACATACCAGCCCAGGGCAACGCCCTGATCTTTATACACAAAGAGCTGAGGCCGGCACGACGTCCTTGAAGCGGCATGGAAATTCCTGAAAATGAATCTGCACATGTTAGAGACAGGCGCTTGAACTGGTTGCGCGTGACGGAACGCGCCGATGCCGGACGATTTTACAGACGAGTTTGCCGACGCCGACCTCAGGGATCGGAGGCGGAGTCGTTGGCTGCGGGTCTGACTTGCTAGCGGTGAAAATTTCTTCGCGCGTCGGATGATCGCCGCTACACTGCCGCCATGGAACTCGCTGAAGTCACTTGCCCGACCTGCTTTGAAGTCTTCGAGGTCGCCGTCCCCCATCCGGATGAAATACCGACGGAGGTGGACTACGATTGCGAAGTCTGCTGCCGCCCGATGATCATCGTCTTCACCGAGGATGAGGTGTATGCAAAGGGGCTGGGGGATTAGTCGCGAAATAAGCCTGTCCACTTGATCGTCTCTGCGCATTGGCACTTCTGAATTCTCGAAATCCGAACGCCATAAACTCGCAACCATCCGCGATTAAAAGCGCGTCAACGCCTTGGTGTAGGCATCCAAGGCTGTGGCGGCGAGCGGACGAGATGTGGTACTCGATTTTGTGTCAATTCTTGCAGCGCTCTTGACCAGCGGGAGACTGGGTTTTAACACTTCCGAATGACACCGCTTTACGAAGGAAAAGCCAAGCGCCTGTGGGCCACCGAAAGCCCGGACACTCTGCGCATGGAATTTAAGAACGACGCCACCGCATTTAATGGCGAGAAGAAGGCAAGCTTCGAAAACAAGGGTCACCTCAACAACGAGATCAGCACCCTCATCTATGGAATGCTCGAAAAGGCCGGTGTGCCCACCCACTTCGTCCGTAAGATCGACGACACCAACGTGGAGGTGAAAAAAGTCACCATTCTGATGGTCGAGGTGATCGTCAGGAATCTTTCCGCCGGCAGTTATTGCAAACGCACCGGCGCACCGGAAGGTCAGGTTTTCTCCCAGCCCATCATCGAATTTTCCTACAAAAGCGACGAACTTGGCGATCCGCTCATCAATGACGACTACATTCGCGAAATGGGACTCGCCACGCCGGAAGACCTCGCGCACTTGAGAAAGTCCGCTCTTACGATCAACGCGATCCTTACCGACTTTTTCGCCAAGTGCGGACTCAAGTTGGTGGACTTCAAAATTGAGTTTGGTCGCCTCTTTTCCGATCCATCCGTGATCGTGCTCGCCGATGAAATTAGTCCCGACGGCTGCCGCCTGTGGGATCTTAAAACCGGCGAAAAAATGGATAAGGACCGCTTCCGCCGCGACCTCGGCGGAGTGATGGAGGCCTACGAGGAGGTCCTTGGCCGAATGAAGGCGCAAGAATGAGTGACGAGCCGTTGGGTTGCCTGTTGCGGCTGGTTTGGCTGCCTTACCAGTTCTGGAAGGCGATGAGCGAAGAATCGCGAGTGGGAACGTCCGAAATGGATCGGGAAGTCGGCAAGTTCTGGAAGTGGTTTGCCGTGATTTTAAGTGTCACCGTCGTTTTAGCGGTGATCGCGTGGCTGGGCCTATCTTTAGCACATTGATTCGTAAGCTTTTAATACGAAAGATGGAGTAACCACGGTCAAGGAGCAGCGATTCAATGTCCGCGCTGAGGGAATCCAGTAAGTAATCGGCAATGCCTGATTCTTGGCGTTGGCGGGAAGGAGGAATATGAGGATGGATTCCAAGAAAAAACCGGCGTCCCCTGTGAGGTCGCCGGCTTGGTGATGGGAGAGAAGACCGACAGTAAGGTCGCGACTCCTTATTCGGCAGCGACAGGCTGCTGGGATTTTCACGGAAACGATGCGTGGGGCGTGCGGGCTGAGTGGCTGAGGCTCGATGATGGACTCGGCCATTTTCTCAAGGATGACAGGAATGCTTTCGATATTCAGGGACTCTCCAATTAGCCCACTCGGCAAAATCTCAATCGCAAGATGATCGCAGATCGATAAAAGATCATTGAAATATGGACATCAATAGTCCATATTTCATGAAATGAAACTACGACGAGACCAGCTTCTTAATAAAATCCGCACGGCTTTGAACCGCAGTCGGATTGTTGCCCTCTTGGGGCCACGCCAAGCAGGCAAGACGACGCTGGCAAGGATGATCGCTGCGGAACATGGTGGAACCCTTTTCGATTTAGAGGACCCTGCGGATGCCAGCCGCTTGAGCGCTCCCAAGCTGGCCTTGGAAAAATTGACCGGTCTAGTCGTTCTGGACGAATTCCAACTCATGCCGGAGCTGGCTCCCATCCTACGGGTTCTGGCGGATCGCGATCCATTGCCAGCGAGGTTCCTGATTCTTGGCAGTGCCTCGCCCGATCTCCTGAAAACGTCTTTGGAAACCCTCGCGGGCCGCGTCGAGTTCATCGAAATCGGCGGCTTTACCTTGGATGAAACCGGCGTCGCCGACCAAGCCCGACTTTGGCAACGAGGTGGCTTCCCACTCTCCTATCTGGCAGCGGATGATGCCGCCAGCTACCAATGGCGGACGGATTTCATCCGCACATTTCTGGAACGCGACATCCGGCGATTCGGCGTGAATACGGCACCCGAGGCCCTGGGGCGACTTTGGCAAATGCTCGCGCACCATCACGGCGGTATTTCCAATGGCTCCGAGATCGGCCGCTCACTGGGTGAGTCGAATCAAACCATCCGCCGTCACCTCGATATCATGACGAACGCCTTCATGATCCGGCAGCTCCCGCCCTGGTTCGAGAATCTGGGAAAACGCCTCGTCCGGCATCCCAAGGTCTATGTCCGGGACAGCGGCCTGCTTCATGCCCTGCTAGGTCTCACCTCACCCGCCGCCGTCGAAGGGCACCCCAAGTGCGGAGCATCATGGGAAGGCTTCTGCATCGAGCAGATCCTCCGCCGCACCGATGACCGGCAGGCTTATTTCTGGGCCACCCACTCCGGCGCGGAACTCGATCTGCTCCTGCTGCGGAACGGCCGCAGGATCGGGTTCGAGTTCAAATACAGCGATGCCCCCCGGACCACCAAGTCCATGCACAGCGCGGTGGAAAGCCTTGATCTGGAAAAACTACTGGTCGTCCACCCCGGTGAGGCTTGTTACCCGCTTACGGAAAAGATCCAGGTTTTGTCGCTACCGGCGGCGTTGCTGGAGCTTGAGGGGTCTTGAATGCGTTAAAAAAACGCGCGTCGATAAAAACGGGCGAAGTGATCGGGCGGAGGGAATACGGTCTCGAATAGGATCATTTTGGAAGTTCCAAATTCCCGCGTGCTCCGTGCCAGATCCGCAGGACGGAGAGCATCATCGCGTCGTCGTTAATTTCATAGACGATCCGGTAGGGGCTGACGATGAGTTCCCGGAGAAGGTCCTCCCGA
>JANPAU010000174.1:0-8016 GCA_031430055.1 Akkermansiaceae bacterium
TCAAGGCCGCGCTACCTTCGGCGCACGCCAATGAGGTGAGAAAGAGGTAGCGCGCTCTCGCTGAGAGCGCACGCCAATGAGATGCGAAAAAAATGCCCAAGAGAATGCCGTTCCGCTCTTCTTGGACTTCGCTTTCACCACCCATTGGCTGCGCCCCCGGCGGTGGCGCGCTACCTTGTGGTTTTTCTTTCGCTTCCCATTGACTGCGGCCTTATTAAAACCGCGCTACCTTTTGGCTTACCTTTCGACTTCTGACTCATCCCACCCACATGCCCGCTGTTTCTGCCATTTTTCTCGTTGCGACTTTGATTCTAGCAGTCCTCATCGGCCCTCAAATGCGGCCATGGACGTGGGGACCGGCGATGCTGGCTCTAGCCATTTCTCTGGCGGCAGCTTTACCGATATTTTGGAAGAAGCAGAAAGCCGCAGGCGATCTCGGAGTGGTCGCGCTCGGGATGCTTGTCGCGGGCTGGTTCGCGTGGCGAGCATGGATTTCTCCGGTGGCAGAACTGGGGCAGGCCGATCTGTTACTCTTGGTCGGAGCCGTGGGAACATTCATCAGCATCCGTGGAATCGAGGGAAATCCGCTGGCTGAGCGGATTCTTATTTGGGGCATTGCACTGCTACTTCTAGCAAACGTGATCGTCGTCGGGAAACAAGTTGTTGACCCAAGTTTTTCCCCGATTTTTCACTCCCGAGCGTCTTTGTTTCCTTCCGGGTTCTATGCACACTACAATGAAGCGGCGAACTATCTGATTGCTTCGTCACTGCTGGTTGCGGCGGCGGCGTTGTTCGGTAAACATGCGATTCCCACTCGAATCCTCTGGGGACTCATCTCAATCGCAGGTCTCGCTGCGGTTTATTTTACCCACTCGCGGGGTGGCATTCTCGGCGCTGCGGTGGGCTCAGGGGTATTCGTCACTGCCGCTTTAATCCTCGCCAAACGCAATGGCGTACGTTGGTTCGCACCCGCCTTGATCGTCATCCCGATTCTTGGATTGCTCATTGGAGGATTCTTGTATTCTGGCTGGGAAGAAGCCCAAACCGCTCGTAATATCGCAGTTAGAAGCAATCTCATCGAGGGAGTAATGGATAATACCTGCCGATTGTATTTCTTCGGCCTTGCGGTGTCATGCATCGGTCTTCACCCGCTAACAGGAGGCGGAAGCCGAAGTTTCAGTTGGGAATCTTTTCAATTCAGCGATGTCAAAAATTTGGGAAACACCTTATCCAACATCCCCGAGCAGGTTCACAACGAATTGGTCCAAGCTACCACCGATTACGGCTTCATCGGCGCTGCCTTGCTGGTCTTCCTGTGGGTGACACTGGCGGTCATCGTTGTGATACGAATCCTCTTTTCTGATCGATCCAGAGACTTTGACAACGCCGATGCTTGGCGCATTGGTGGACTAGCAGCCCTCGCGGGAATGTTCGTCCAGTCCAACTTCAGTTTCGTATTTCATCTCATGCCAGGGGTGATTTTACTCGGAATTTGCTTGGGGCAAATGGCGCGCTCGTCCATGAATCCATCGGAAAAATCTCAAATTATCAGTTCGAAAATCCTTCTTTCCGGAGCGGCACTCGGCTGTATGATTTTGCTGTTTCCAATCGGATGGAAAGGCAGCCAAGTGACTCGAATTCTTTGGCCCACCTATTTCAGTAAAGTTCCGCAGTCGGCCTATGAATCCAGAATCGACGCTCTCACCGAAGCCATCCGGCTGTGGCCTCAGCCCTCGTTCTATCAGGAGCGGGCACTCACCTTCCAATCTGCATCGATGACCGTCGTGGCTCAGGATTTCCGGGAAATGGCCAACCTCGCCATCCGTGACTATCAAAAAGCCGAAGAACTCCACCGCTACGATCCAGGTCCTGTTGTCAATCGCGCCAACTTACTCAGTCAACTCGAACAAGATACCGCAGCTGAAGCCGCCTTCACCCGAGCCATCCAACTTCAAGGCGGAATGGAACCGGCCTTCCGAGGCCATATTTCATTCGCCTCCCACCTCCTCCGGAAGGGTCTTCGTCAATTCTCCTCGGACGACCCCACTGCCACCCTTATCTCGATGGAACTCGCCGCGCAGCAAGTCGAAGAGTCTTTCCAGATCGTTCAGGGGATCACGAGTGATTCTCATGAGTTGAGAGTTTCCATCCATGAAAGCCTTGGCGCGGCGAGAGAAGCCAGTGGCGACTATCAAGGAGCGTTGGAAGCCTACAATTTCACAACGAGCTTACCCGGCGGCTCGCGGGCGCACTATCGCGCCGGAGTCCTTGCCGGGAAAATGGCAGCATTGGCCTGGGCCGATCGACGGCCAGGTGAAGCGTTAGGCTACTTCATCGAAGCCAAAACCCGAATTGCTCAAACGTCCGAGTTACCCCAAGGACTTACTCCGAGTCAAAAAATCGAATACCTCGCTTACTTGGACCAAACCATCGGCTTTCTTAAGGGTGCAAAAATTGATCCTATCACCCCAACAACGCCAAAACGTTAAATCACAGCCCGATTTGTTTCCAGTCGATCTGATTCTCGGAAAAGTCCGTTAAGAATTTTGTGATCTTAGCATCAGCTTCTTCCTCGGTGACTTCCTTATCGATCCATGGCACTTTGCCATACCACATCGATACCGATGTATAAGCCCAGCGTTGATCCATTCCTCTTACGAGCCGATCCTTGATATCAATGAAGGTTCTACCCAAGTGGTCATTCGTAATCCGATCGTGGCCGATGAAAAAGTAATAGGTGAGGCAGTTGTATTTAACATACTCCTCGCGTTCTTTATTGCCCGTAACCTGCAGCGACTGAGTGGATACTAACCGCTTCACCGGAACTTTACGACCATTTGACAACTTGAGCCATTGATCGCTGGAGCTTGTGATACTGTGCCCTTGAGCAGGCATGCATCGCTCTGGCCGATGGATCGAGTTGTTGATATCAGACCCTGATAGAACGATTGAAAGATCCAACCGATCCGGAATGAGATAGCCGTCTTTGTTAACTTCACCTGGTCGCGCTTTGAGGCAAATCGCTTTGGAAAACTGAGTGTCCGGAGATAAGACGCTCAACTCTTTTTCTGAAGGCACTTGTTTCTCAAACGACCAGTTATCGGAAACATCTGGCAAATCCATCTTCACCGCAGACTGGGCGACAGCTCCGACTTTCGGCAGAAAGTAAATCGCGCTCATTGTGCTACCTAGAATCAAAGGCAGGATCCAAGGTTTACCATTCATGAGTCTGGGAGAAAAGATTTAGGCTCCGTCGTCCGAGTGACCACTTCACGCCGGAGCTGGCGTTGCTTGGATTTTTTCCACGGTAGCCCACCTTCAAGCACGGAATGAATCAGTAGCAAAAGCATCAGGGAAAACGGATAGAACAAAAGCAGTCCTGACCAGTCATGCCAAGTGGTGCTCGCCCATTTCGCATTGCCATATTCCGCGATGACGAAAATGGAGATCACCCGCAAGGCATTTCCAAGAATTGCCAGCGGAAATGCGCATAGAAACAGCAGTACCTTCTTCCACAGCACCATTTTCGCAATGTAAGCCCACGCAGCGGAAATCATTAACAAGGCCATCAACGAACGAATCCCGCTGCATCCCGCTGCGATGTCCAAAGGCTTCCAACTGCCCTTCAAGGGCAGGACTTTGGTTCCTTCCACGTAAGTCTCGACGCCAAACAAGCTCGACCCGTGATGAGCCATCGAGGTGGCGATCAACTGCAAATGCGTCGTCGCTTGTTGAAAACTTGGCAGTGGAATCGCTAACAAGAAAAAAAACAACGGGAAAGTCAACATTTTGGCGACCTGCCAGCCCCACAAAAACCAAGCCGAGCCCCACAAGATAAACGGCAAGCCGCCCATGGCGATCCGAGGCTGGAACGTGCGGAAAGCAGCTACATAAAACAACACTCCCAAGAACACTGGCAGCAAGCCCCAAGCACTGCCCTGCCTCACCGCCGCCTTTAAGTCCTTGAAGCGATAGACAATTAGACCACCAATCACAAAAGGAAATAAAAGCCCGTGTTCGTAATCCGTCTCACCATTCCATGCACTATAAATCCACGCGAAGGCGGATTGCCCACGATTTGCTCCGAAACGCGTTTCGACCCAGTAAAACCAGAGCATGACCGCCGCCGAAATTAAAACCGACGCCCAAAACACCCATTGGATCGCCCCGTGCGAGGAAGCTGGTGAAGAGCCGGCACGAGGCTCGGAGTGATGAGTGGGGGTCAAATAGGGAGTGGGTTGGACGATTTACGAGCAAAGTATTGCCGACGCTCTCTCCCCTGTCAACAATCCGCCCGCCTTCCCGTTAATCGCTTATTTTGCCCATGAAAATCATCAGTGGAACCGCTCATCGCGCCCTTGCCGAACGCATCGCAGAAAACCTTGGTCAGCCTCTTGCCGACGTCCATGTGTCCGCCTTTCCCGATGGGGAAACCGAAGTCAAAATCAACGAAAATGTGCGCGGCGCGGATGTCTTCATCGTCCAGCCCAGCTGCCCGCCCACCAATCACAACCTCATGGAGTTGTTGATCATGGTGGACGCCGCCCGCCGCGCGAGTGCGGAGCGAATCACTGCGGTGATGCCCTTTTTTGGCTACGCCCGCCAAGACCGGAAAGACCAGCCCCGCGTCCCGATCACCGCCAAGCTGGTGGCCAATTTATTGACCTCCGCCGGAGTCAACCGCGTACTCACCATGGATCTGCACGCACCGCAGATCCAAGGGTTTTTCGATATTCCCGTCGATCACCTTTACGCGAAATCCGTGCTGATCGGCTACCTCCGCCAGCGCCATCCGGATACATCCAATCTCACGGTCGTCTCGCCCGATGTCGGCGGCGTGAAAATGGCCCGCGCCTACGCCGACGCCCTCGGTGCGGAGCTCGCGATCGTCGCCAAGCACCGCGTCAGCGCCACCCGGGTCGAGGCGATGAACGTGATCGGCGAGGTCGAGGGCCGCGATGTCCTGCTCGTCGATGACATGACCGAAACCGCCGGAACCCTCACCGCCGCAGCGGAAATTCTGCATAAAAATGGTGCCAAGCGAATTTATGCCGGAGTTTCCCATGCGATTCTCGCCGAGTTGGGTCACCAGCGCATCCGCGATTCCATGATCGAGGAAGTGATCACCACCGACTCAGTCCCCCAAGCCGCTGGACCAAAAGTACAAGTCGTGGGCGTCGCGCCGCTGCTGGCCGAGGCCATCCGCCGGATTCACGGCGGCCAATCGATCACCTCGCTTTTTTCAGTTTGAAGCGCTGAAATAGGGTGAAACGATCCTTGTCTTTGAGGGACACTTGATCGAATCTTCGACCCGTGGAAGGATCGGATCTCACCCCCGCCGCGCATACCAACGACGGATTTTTCAAAGCGGTTTTCTCCCAACCGGAGCACGCTATTGTATCTTCTTTCTGGGACTCATGCTGATTTATGCGCTGCATTCCGACAGTGACCTTGATGCACTTGGAACAATGGATCTGGAGGAGCTTGAATCACGTCACGGTGATCTACACCGTGAATATGAAACTCGCTTCAAGAACCAGTGACGGCCTTCGCTCGCGCTACCAGCCGCCTCCGGCGCTTATTTTATTCGAGCGATGCGGAACCCCACGTTGTTGACCTCAAACGTGGGGTCCAAGGCATTGAGGAACTCGATGTATCAGGCGGTGGCGACTTCGTATTTGCTGATCTTGTATGTTAAATTCAATTGCCCTTAAAACAAGTTTTTGACAAGTCCCGGTGCGACCGCTACATCCACCGCCCCCGCACTGGGTGCAGTAATCCCCGGCGGCATTAACTACATACGACCTCAAGTCATGGCCAAGAAGACATCACTCAAAGCAGCACCGCGCGCACGCAGCGGCACCGGACGCCTTAAGCAAATGCGCCGCGAAGGCTGGGTTCCCTCCGTAATTTACGGCAAAGGCACCGAAAACATTAACCTCAAGGTGGATGCAAAAACCTTCGCTGACCTGCTCGCAAGCAGCAGCTCGGAGAACATCTTGGTGAACCTGGAAATCGAAGGTCACGGCACTCGCCTCGCTTTCTTGCAGTCCATCCAACACGACTCACTGTCCGGAGTCACCCTGCACGCCGACTTCCGCTCGATCGACGAAAACACCGCCATCACCGCCCACATCCCGACTCACCTCAACGGTGAATCCGCTGGCGTCAAAGCCGGTGGACTGGTCGAGCAATACGTGCACGCCATTGAAATCACCTGCCTTCCCAACGATCTCCCTGAGACCATCGAGGTCGATATCAGCCACCTCCAAGTCGGCGATTCACTTCACATCGGTGACATCACCTTCCCAAGCGGCGTTCGCGCCACTCATGCGGCGGAAGTTGTCGTCGCCCACCTTGGTAAACCCGCCGCCGCTGTTTCCGAAGCAGCCGCCGGCACCCCCGCCAAGTAAGCAAAAACGCGATCCTCTCAAAACGCCCGGTCTGCTCCAGCGGCCCGGGCGTTCTTTTTATTTCTGCTCTCAACTTTCAGCATTTACTCCCATCCATGTCCTTCAACCTGATCGTCGGCCTCGGCAATCCCGGGCGACAGTATGAAGAAACCCGCCACAACGTGGGATTCATGGTGCTCGATCGCCTCGCCGCCGCAGCCGGCGTCACATTTCAGTCCGCTCCCAAGTGGCAGAGCCACCTCGCAAAACTTCCTGACACCGGCACGATTCTGCTCAAACCCCAGACGTTCATGAACTTGAGCGGCCGTGCCATCCACCAGATCCTCGCCTTCCACAAATGGACACCCGAGCAAATCCTGGTGATCTACGACGACGTCGCCCTCCCTCTCGGCACCCTTCGTTTCCGCGAAAAAGGCTCCGCCGGCGGCCATAACGGCATCAAGTCCATCCTCCAACACTTCGGCACCGACGTCTTCCCGCGCCTCAAGCTCGGCATCGGCAGCAGCGAGCCTGGCGAGATGGTCGGCCACGTGCTCGGGAAATTTTCCCCCGACGAAAAACCGCTTCTCGAAAACATGCTTGCCACCGCTCTCGATGCCGTGCAGCTTTCGCGCTCCCAAGGCATCGCCACTGCGGCGCATCGCTTTCACACACGTAACAATCCACTCCCAGCACCAGATGAGTCGCAAATACCAAGGCCTGATCGTCCTTAACACCAAGTCCCTTGAAGGCACCGTCGATGAACTCGTCGCATCCGTATCCAAAGAATTCGAAGCAGAGGGCGCCAAGCTCGACAAAGTCGCCCAACTCGGTCGCCGCCAGTTTGCCTATAATGCCCGACACCTCGAGTCCGGCCACTACGTCAACTATACCTTCCAAGGCGCACCTGACGTGATCACCAAGATCCAAAACCGCCTGCGCCTCAACGGACACGTGCATCTCCAACATTTCGTCCGCGTCGCCTAAAGTGACACAGGCATTCCTGCCTGTTCTTCCTCCTTCCACTGCAACCCTCCTTTCCTCCTTATGGCCAATCTCAACAAAGTCATGCTCATCGGCAATCTCACCCGAGATCCCGAACTGCGTCACACTCCATCGGGCAAAGTCGTCTCGGAGTTAGGACTTGCGATCAATCGCTCGTGGACCAATGACCAAGGCCAGAAGCAGGAAGAAACCACTTTCGTGGACGTCAGCGTCTGGGGACGCCAAGCGGAAGTCATCCAACAATACGTGACCAAGGGCAACCCGATCTACATCGAAGGCCGCCTACAGTTAGACTCATGGGATGACAAAACCACCGGCCAAAAGCGCAGCAAGATGCGGGTCATTTGCGAAAATTTCCAATTCCTCCCCACTGGGAAAACCACTTCAGGCGGCGGTGGTGGCGGAAACTATTCGGAACGTCCGCAACAGGAATCCAGCGCCCCGCAACAACGCTCCGGCCCGCCGCAAGGTGCCTCCGCAGCACCTGCCGACGACTTCCAAGAAGAAGACGACATCCCCTTCTAACTCAAAGTGATCCAGGCATTCCTGCCTGTTCTTTTCCCCAAGCGAGGCCGCGCAAGCAGCCTCGCTTTTTTCATGTCTGAACAGGAGCGAAGAC
>JANPAU010000175.1:0-11802 GCA_031430055.1 Akkermansiaceae bacterium
ACATCCACGACACCGCCGGACTCACCCGCCACGCCATCGCTGTGGGCGTCATCGAGAGCAGTGTCCAAGTGACAATCCTGTAGCAAGCAGGAGATGTGATATCACTTTCAGGAAGTCGGGTTTCACCCCATAGGCTCATTCATTCACTTAGTTTAATTACTTTGTATCTGCCAAGAATAGGTTCAAGCCTAACTTGGTGGGTTCACAATACAACCAACTATAAAATGAATAATAAGATAAAACTACGATATACATTTGGCTCACTTGCTCTAATGAGCATCCTTGGAGCCAACACAGCCGCCGCAGCTACCACATCGTCGAAAGATGGGGTGATGCAAACGACCACTGCTGACAATCGCTCAGACGAGCTTCCCATGCTGGCCAAAGGAGTCCAAGAGTTAGGTCTCAGCGGAAGACTCAACTGGGAAGAAGATACCGTTTACGCCTTCGACGTCAGTTACGGTCGTTTTCTATCTCCGAACTGGCTTCTTGGTGGCGAAGCAGGCATCAGCGGCATCGATGGTGACAACGACTACCGAGGTGGCGTGTTTATAGAATATAACTTCCTGACGGATACCCCATGGGTTCCATTCATCCGCGGAACTGCCAGCTACGTGCATCCGAACGTAGGTGATGATGGTGGTCTGTTTGATCTTGACGCCGGAGTTAAATATTTCTTTCGCTCCAATCTAGCCGTCTCGGTATCTATCGGTGGAGGATGGACCACCGATGGGGATTCAAACTTTGAAAAACAGGTCAATCTGGGTTTGAGATTTTATTTCAACTGAGTGACCGAGGCAGCATGGGTAGTTTCCGTGCTACCTCTTTTCTATGATTCCTCTTGACCGAATAGGGAGGGTTATACCCCATACCACCATTTTTAAATATCGTGTGAAGTCTATTCATCCGCAACTAGTGGATATGGGGCGATCTCTGGATCGACTTCAAACCAGAAAAAACAAACAAAACAAGAACACATATTATGAACACACTCGTAATCAAAGGAGACTGGAATATCGCCAAAGGTAAGCTGAAACAGAAGTGGGCTGACCTCACCGATGATGATCTTCAATACCTAGAAGGTAGGCAGGAAGAACTACTGGGCCGCATTCAAAAGCGCACTGGAGAAACCCGCGAAGCAATTGAGAACGCGATTCAGGAAGTCAGTCAAAGCTGAAGCTCTGGGGTCACCATTCTTAAACAATTAGAGACACACTATTATGAAACAAACAAACTACCTCATCGTCACACTGGTTGCCATCCTCGCGATAAGCTGCGACAAGCAAAAACTTGCAATCGACGAAAATAAGGCTGCGACCAAGGAGTCAATCGACACTCGGAAATCCGAGGTAGATGCCGAAGCCAAGAACGCAACGCAACAAACGGAGGCAAATGCCACGATCGACAAAGCAAGAATTGAAGCCAACAAGGTTTCGATGCAGGCACAGCTTGATGCCGACAAAAAGAAGGCTGATGCCATAGCCGACGCCGCAAAGGCCAAGGTGGATGCGGAGAAGAGATAGATTGGCCTGCAGCACGCGCGACGTTCTATTCAAAAATTCTGTTTTGAGAATCACCGTCGCGCGTGTATTCGCTCATCCCGGTGGGAGCGTTACAGAGTCTATTGATTTACCAATTTCGCGATGCCAAGCGGAGTGCCATATCCGATGAAGGAGATTTTGCTTCCCGCAGACGGAAGGCGGAAATCATAGATTCCATAACCATTCGCCTTGGTCCCCCTGTAGGATCGACCATCGGTGGAATTAATCATCACAGCGAGGTTGTCCTTTTTTTCATTTCCCAGAAACATCGCGACGTGGGTAATTTCCTCCTTCGCCATTACGTCCGCCGTCGCACGCCTTCCCCAAAAAAGGAGATCGCCTGGGCGGAGATTTATGAGACTTGTATGATTCAAATCCACCGCACTGGAAGGCACTTCATAGAGGCGATCATTCTGCTTGAGCCATTGTAACTGCCCGGCGGCAGTCCGTGGAGGGTCAAGACCTGCTTGGCGCATGACAAAGTACATCGCACCGGAACAATCGAAGCCACCATCAGAAGGTGATGCACCTCCAAAGGTATATGGCATCCATCGCGATTCTTTTGCCAAGGTGATAGCGCCCACAATCAACGCCCTTCGATCAGCGGGCAACAACTCAAAATTCGCCAATTCTTCTGCGCCGATGAGCGCTGGTTTGCCGTAAACGGCTTTGGGGACAGTCGGTTCCACCGTCTGAGCGATGACGCAGAACGGGAAGCAAAGCCAAATATGCCGAATGAAAACTGCTAGCATGTGCGAATGAACTGCGATTTATTTTCGAACGCAAGCGATATAGAAAAATTCAGGATTACTCAGACGGACCTCGGCTTTAGGATTAACAACCCAATGCCCCCGATGAGTGCCAACGCTCCAAGGACTGGAGGAATGAAATGCGTTTCCCTCGTTTCGATGCGCAACCCGAGAAATTGAACAGTCTCTCCCGGAGTGGTGAATGAAATTCCCGAGTAGGCGAGAACAATGATGCCCACAAGGATCAAGGCGATTGCAGCAATAGCTTTTACGTTCATGATGATTTTTTGATGATTTGAAGAATTTACTGCTTGGCCTTCCGATTTTTCATTCGTGCCGTGATCAAAGAACCCGGCGCCCTTGAATCAATCTGATCAGAATCATGATGATGGCAATGACCAGTAGGATATGAATAAACCCTCCCAAGGTAGAACTGGTCACAAGGCCCAGTAGCCATAATACGACTAAAATAATTGCGATGGTTGTTAACATATAAATTGGTCTTTCGGTTGGTATGGTTCGGTATGAAGTTGACTAGGTAAAAAGCGCAATTGCACGTCTATCGCGAAGCGGCTTCTTTGATATGATCTCCAGTATGTTTGACATCACTGCCGAATCCTTGGACGGTGCGGCAGCTAGTGTTGATAGCGGCGAAAAGCGCCGAAGCAATGATCAAAATGACGATGTTTTTATGTGGTTTATTCATGGCTGTGATTCGTGGTGTTTCCACTGGGGCAGAAAATGCCATGGGTGAATGATTCCTGCTATGGGGTGAAACCCTACCGAATGATTCGCTAAATTGATTCGCTAAATTGAGACAATAGATTAGAACTTCTGCCTGATGGAAATGTTGGATCAACAGAGCTTAAATGAAGAGGTTCCGACCGAAGATCGGCAGACCTTCAAAACCACCTACCGACAGTTCAGGCAGATCTCGCGGGCATTCTTCGCCTCTGAGCGCAGACACAAGGCGCGGGGATTTCTAATTGCCCTGCTCCTGCTGGCACTGGCGGTGGGGGGAGTCCAGGTGCTGATGAGCTATGCTGGCCGTGATTTTTTCACCGCCATCGAGCGAAAGCAACCCGCTGCCTATTGGGTTGGCCTCGCTTGGTATCTCGGCACCTTCGCTCTTGCTGTTCCCATTGGAGTTTTTTACCGCTGGGTCGAAGAGCGTCTGGCATTGCTGTGGCGGGAATGGATGGCGCAACACTTGGTCAAACGCTACTTCAACAACCGTGCCTATTTCCGCCTGCGCGGATCAGAAAACGTGGACAACCCGGACCAGCGGATCAGCGAGGATGTCAGGAATTTCACGACCAGCTCGCTCTCGTTTTTGTTGATCTTGCTGAACTCGTTGGTGACGCTGATTGCGTTCATTGGGGTGCTTTGGATGATCTCCAGCACCCTGGTGGCCATGCTGGTGATTTACGCTGTCGCGGGCACCGCGATCAGCATCGCGATCGGACGAAAACTGGTACGTCTGCACTACCATCAATACGAGCAAGAGGCAAATTTCCGCTATGGCCTTGTCAGGGTGCGTGACAACGCCGAATCGATTGCGTTCTACCGAGGGGAGAAGCGTGAGCATTTGGATTTGTTCAAGCGTCTGGCGGCGGCAGTAGCAAATATGCACCTGATCATTATCCGCAACCGAAACCTCGCATTCTTCACCAACAGTTATAACTATCTCGCGCTGGTCTTGCCTATATTGGTCGTCGCGCCGCTTTACATGCGCGGTCAAGTCGAATTCGGAGTTGTCCCTCAGACGGCCGGAGCCTTCGCTCAGGTCTTGGCAGCAGTATCGCTGATCATCACCCAGTTCGGTGGACTCAGCACTTACCTAGCAAGTGTCCAACGTCTCGGAACCCTGTGGGAGCAGCTCGACGAGCATGACAACGAGGAGGATCGGATCGCAGACGAAGCGAAAAACGTTCCAAACGAAGACAGCCAGATCGTGAAGCTCGACAAGCTCAACATCTGCACACCCGGCAACACCCGGACTCTGGTAAAAGAGCTTTCGTTTGAACTGCATGCCAACGAAAGTCTCATGATCATGGGTCCGAGCGGCACGGGGAAGAGCTCGGTTCTTCGCACCATCGCCGGCCTATGGTATGGCGGTGGCGGCTCACTCGAACGTCCAGCATTCGCCCACCTCATGTTCCTCCCGCAGCGACCGTATATGGTGGAAGGCAGTCTGCGTGACCAATTGCTCTATCCGTATCCCGAGCGAGGAGTGTCCGATGAGGAGATCCGGCAGGTGGTCGCAGATGTGAATCTATCCGATGTCTTGGGGCGTGTGGATGATGACCTGGATCGAGTGCTGGACTGGGGCAACGTGCTGTCCCTCGGTGAACAGCAGCGGATCGCCTTTGCACGACTTTTTCTGCGCAAACCGAAGTTCGCGTTTCTGGATGAAGCCACCAGCGCGCTCGACGAGGAAAACCAGGAAGACCTTTATCACCGAATCAAGGATTCCAGTATCAGTTTCATCAGCGTGGGACACCGAACGACATTGATCCAACATCACGACCGACTTTTGCACTTGGAACGCAATGGGTCGTGGGAAATTCGTTCTGGCGTCAGTCCCGAGGTTCCGTAGTCTGACGGCGATTGCCTGACTATGCCTATCCATCCGTTTTTCTCTCTATTTGACGATCCTGATTCATGGCAGGTTTTTGCGTCCGGGCAGGCAGAGGGCAGGCTTTCCAAGACCACCGACACTTCAGGAAAAACCGGTGTTCGGCTCAACTACGACTTCCATGGTGGCGGCGGCTTCGTGGCCATGCGTCGGGTGATTCCTTTCAAACTTCCGGAAACCTTCGAGATCGGCTTCCAGATGCGCGGGGATGGCCCGCCTAACCATTTTGAGTTTAAGGTGGCAGACCCGGGTGGAACCAATGTCTGGCGCCACCTTCATCAGGATTTTCGACTTCCGGATGAATGGACTGACCATCGTTTTCATGAACGTAATCTACCCTTCGCATGGGGGCCAGCCGGTGGCGGCGCACCCTCGGAGGTCGGCGCGGTCGAGTTTGTCATCGCTGCTGGGTCCGGTGGTAAGGGTGTGCTGGAACTCGCCGCGCCCTCATTCGAGGACCAGACACCCGGCAAGCCTCTTGCAATCCACGCTTCAAGCTGTCTGCCAGACAACCCTCCAGAATCGGTGTTTTCGCCGGACTCCACCTCGATTTGGCGGGCGGCTGCCGACGATCTGAATCCTTGGTGGGCGGTCGATTTCGGAAAAAATCTACGTTTCGGCGGATTGGTCATTCAATGGCCAGAGTCGCTTCCTCCACGGGCTTGCGAGATTGAAATATCAGAAGACGGTAAATCATGGACCTGCGTTTACCGGGCGCAAAGCTTGTGCGGACCGGTAAGTCACATTGCGACACCGGCGGCTACGGCGAGGCACCTGCGGATTACTTTTGAAAAATCTGAATCCGCGGCCCTGCGTTCGATCACTCTGCGCCCGGATGCGTATTCCCACACGCCTAACGAATTCATCCACTCCGTCGCAGCCGATTTCCCGCGTGGATGGTTCCCTCGCTACTGGCTGCGAGAGCAATCCTACTGGACGCCGGTCGGCAGCCAGGAAGGAAGACGTCGCGCCTTGATCAACGAGGAAGGCATGGTCGAAGTGGATGAAGCAGGATTTTCGTTAGAGCCATTTCTCGTCATCGAGGGCAAGCCCGTGACTTGGGCAAATGTAAAAGCTGTCTGTTCGCTACCAAAAGGTGGTGCTCCCCTCCCGACGGTGATCTGGCAGGCATCAGGAATGTGGCTGGAAATCCTGCCATGGATCGATGGCCGCGGAGACAACCTAACACTTCATGTTACCTATCGCTTAAAGTGTAGCAAGGCGGCTCCACACACTCGCCTGATCGTCGCGGTGCGCCCGTTCCAAGTGAACCCGCCGTGGCAGGCATTTCGCAACCTCGGCGGGCGCAGCCCCATCCACCAGATTTCCTGCACTCCCAGTGAAATGCGGGTGAATCAACGGCAGGTCGCCGTGTCGCCGCAAGCGGACTTTTGTGGGGTTTCAGCGTTCGAAGAAGGTGGGATCATTGCTTTTCTCTCTAGCGGAAAGATGCCAGAGCGTGTGGAGGTGGATGACGATGCCGGTCTCGCCTCAGGAATGATGGCTTGGGACATAGCACCCGAGAAATCCGTGTTCGAAGTTACGGTTTCCACGCCCTACTTTGGGGAGCTTCATCGGCCCGCGAAACATGGAAGGCGTAAAGCTCTAGCAGCTTGGCGCAAGACGCTTGGCGTGGTCCGCTGGCAGGCCCCCGGCTGCGCGGTGCCGGCCTTCGATTGCTTCCGCACCGCCGCCGCCCACATCCTGATCAACCGCGACGGTCCTGCGATCCAACCGGGACCTCGGCGCTACACCCGTTCGTGGGTCCGCGACTGCGTGATCATGGGGGCAGCACTTGGCAAAGCCGGTCTTCCGAAAGCGCTGCGCGAGTTTCTAACATGGTATGCCCAGTTTCAGCGGGACGACGGCTTCGTCCCCTGCGTGGTGGATCGTGATGGCGTCGATTGGCTCGTCGAGCATGACAGTCACGGTCAATTCCTCTGGGGCATCCGTGAAGTCATGCGCGAGAGCGACGATCCAAAGTTTCTAAGACTCATGTATCCACGGGTGCGCGCGGCGGCCAATTATTTGATCAAACTGCGAGGTCAACGAATCTCGAAAGACTACGCCACTGGCGAAAAAAGTTCCTGTTTCGGACTGCTTCCCGAGTCCGCGAGCCACGAAGGCTACCTCGCCCATCCCGTGCATTCCTACTGGGATGATTTCTGGGGCGTGCGAGGTCTCGAAGCCGCGGCGGATCTCGCCGATGTTTTCGGACGGCCCGATGAAGCCGAGCAGTGGAAATCCGAAGCCGGGCGATTCCAAGTCGATCTGCTACGGTCTATAGAGAGAGTCATCACGGACAAACAACTCAACTACATCCCCGGTTCGGTCGAGTGGGCGGACTTCGATCCCACCGCCACTTCGAATGCCATCGGGATGCTCGACTTCGCCGACTCACTGCCGACAAGCCCACTGCACGCGATGTTAGAAACTTACCTCGACGGCTTCCGCCGCAAGCATCGTGGGGAAATGGTTTGGACGAACTACACCGCCTACGAGATTCGGATTATAGGTGCTTTCGTGCGGCTGGGAAATCGGGATATTGCGAATGAGCTATTGGAATTTTTTCTCTCCGACCGCCGCCCTCTGGAATGGAACCAATGGCCAGAAATCACGTGGAAGGATCCCCGTTCGCCCGGCCACCTTGGCGATGTGCCCCACACTTGGATCGCGGCGGAGTATCTGCTCGCACTCGCCTCAATGGTCGCGGCGGAACGCGATGCCACGGCTTCGATGGTCCTCGCCTCCGGGATGCCGTGGGCGTGGATCTCTGAAGACACGGGCTTCTCCGTCCAAAATCTACCCACCCGCTACGGCCCGCTAGATTTCCTGATCCGAGCGTATGGTGTGAGCACGATTCGAGTAGAAATCGGTAAATCCATTAGTTTGCCACCCGGTGGGCTAACGCTCACTCCACCGTTGCCACAGGGCGCACGCATCGTCTCTGTGGCGGCTCATCAAGGAGGCAACGCGCCGCTTGATGACGAGGGGACAAGCATCGTGATCACAGGTCTGCCATGGGTGGCGGATCTTCATCTTGGTGTGGCGTCCACCCAAACCTGCCCAACAATTTCGCGCGGAATAAATGCCGCGCTCCAATTGTAGGGTCTCCTTGTTTCCAAGAAAACGCCGCTCGCCATCCATCATTGGATGCGTTATGTATCGGTCGTGAATGAATTGATCGAATCTGGAGATCCAAGGGCCAAAGTGGTCGGCAAGCGTCGTCCTCCGGCAGCGGGAAGCGAAGCCCTGAAGGCAGCGGCGCAACTTAATCTTCTTGCCTCGCAATTGAGAAATCGCCCTTTCCGGGTGAAACGCGGGGTTTATTGCTTTAAATCCCACGAAGAGGCTGACGCATGGATGATGAATCTTTATCTCCGCTAGAAGAAACCCGTCCGCCTTCCGATGAGGATCTGGCGCGGCTAGCATCGAGGCTCAACGAACTGGGGGCGAAGTATATCGTTGTGGGCGGGTTCGCGGTGATTACTGCTGGGTTTGCGCGCAGCACTATGGACATCGACTTGTTGGTGGATTGCTCCCCAGAAAACGATGCGAAGGTCCGCGAGGCTCTGAAAATTTTACCAGATCAGGCGATTCTCGAAATCGGTCCGGGAGAAATTGAACAGTATGTGGTCGTCCGCGTTTGTGACGAATTCACCGTGGACTTAATGTCCAAGGCTTGTGGGATGACTTACTCCGACGCCGAAAGTCTCATCGAGTTCCGAAATCATCTCGGAGTGAAAATCCCTTTCGCCTCACCCGCTCTTTTATGGAAGACAAAGCAGACCTACCGGGACAAAGACGCTGTGGATCGATCATTCCTCCGCAGACTACTTGAAGATCGCGGGGAATGGCCGGTAGTGTGAATAGGAAAAGAACTCAGAAGTTCTTAATGTCGTCTTTCATATCTGCGTGGCCCATGTCAGCAGCAGACGTTGAAAACTTAGACTTTCCGTCTTTACCTGCGGACCAAATATCGAAATCTGGATTCATCGCATCTTTCCCTTTACGATAGTAGTACTCTTTGCCCCACGGATCGAGGATTTTTTGGGTTGCAGGTGGCTTGGGTGAATCTTGCTTGAAACCGGTAGGAAGAGGAACCCAGCCCTGTTTGGTCGATCTTGGATCAAGGTCAGCAAGATACATTTTAGTCGCTTTGGGCACGACAACACTGCCTACCGTTTTTTCCCATTTGTCCGGCGGTGGATTCTGTGTACTGAAATCATAACCTTCAAAAAACAACTCGTCATAGAGTTCTGCCGAAATTTTACCTGCGGCTGGAGTGTCGTTCGCAGAGCCGGGATATTTCCCCATGTCCAACTTGTATTCCTCAATCGCCTTGGACAGGAGCGCGATCTGCACTTTAGCTTTTTCCTTCGCTTGGCGTTCGGTGACGAAGCCTAGGCCACCGACGACGAGGCCAGCGAGGATGACGATAATGGTGATGACGGCCATCAACTCGACGAGTGTGAAGGCGGCTTTGCCGCGATGTGGATTGATTTTCATGATCCTGGGATTTTGGACTGTTTGCGATGGCCACCAGTGACTTACTGAGCTCCCATCGTCGAGATCATCTTAATCAAGGGTAGGAACAATGCAAATACAACGGCGCCGACGATGAGGGCGAGGATGACGATCATGATCGGCTCGAGGATCGAGGTGAGGGCGGTGACAGCATTGTCAACTTCGTCATCATAAACGTCGGCGACTTTAAGAAGCATTTCGGGGAGCTGGCCGGTTTCCTCGCCCACGTCCACCATGGAGATGACCATGTTCGGGAAGACGCCGGAAGCTTGGAGCGGGGTGACGATGGTTTCCCCTTCTTTGACCGCTTCGTGGACTTTTTCAATGGCTTTGGAGATGACCACGTTTCCCGCAGTATCGCGGGTGATGTTGAGGGCTTGGAGAATGGGAACGCCGGAGGTCACAAGTGTGCCGAGGGTCCGAGAAAAGCGGGACACCGCGCTCTTGCGCTGGATGTCACCGAGGATGGGCATTTTCAACTTCATGTTGTCGATGATCACGCGTCCGCCGGCAGTGCGTCCCCAGAGATTGAAGAGGGAAACGCCGATGCCGAACATGATGAAGACGAAGACCACGTTGGGCACAATGAGCGGCCGGGCGAGGAAGAACTCGGACATGCCGAAGACAATCTTGGAAATGAGTGGGAGTTCGGAATCGGTGTTGGTGAACATTTCCTTGAACTTCGGAACGATGAAAATCATCAGGAAGACGAGGATGGCGACGGCGATGAACATGACGATCACCGGGTAGACCATGGCAGAAACGATCTTGTTCTTCAGTTTTTGGGCCTTTTCCTGATACTCAGCGAGACGGTTGAGGACGATTTCCAAGACACCACCGAGTTCACCGGCCTTGACCATGTTCACGTAGAGCTTGTTGAAAATCTTCGGGTGCTGGGCGAGCGACTCGGAGAAGGTGGAGCCGCCTTGGACGTTTTCTGCGAGGGCGTTGACGGTGGCCTTGAGCACGGGGTTGGGCTCTTGTTTTTCAAGCACCGTGAGGCTACGAAGAAGCGGTAGGCCGGAGTCGATGAGGGTGGCGAGCTGGCGGGTGAAGATCATCAGGCTCTTCGGCTTGATGCGACCACCGAGGTGGCCCTTGGAAGTCGTTTTCGCCTTGGCAGCGGTCTTGGACTTGACGGGAGCAGCCTTGCCCTTGCCTTTGGTTTTTCCCTCTTCAGTGATTTGAGTGGGGTAGAGACCTTTCGCGCGAAGTTGTTGAATCGCTTCGGCTTCAGAGGCGGCGGATACAGCGCCGGTGGTCTGTTCACCTTTTGCATCAAGGGCGGAATATTGGAAGTTGGCCATGAGAGTTGGAGTTTTTTGTGGATTCTATTTAAGTCTGTAAAGGATGGAAGTGGGAAACCCGGTGCAATTAGGTGTATTTCAGCACTTCTTCGATCGTCGTATTTCCGAGGTAAATACTCCGTAATCCATCTTCGCGGAGCGTATTCATCCCAAGCTCGACGGCTTTCTGCTTGAGCACCACCGAAGGGGCTCGCGACGTGATCAATTCCCGAATCGGGTCGGTCACGTTGAGTAATTCGTAAAGCCCGCGACGGCCTTTGTAGCCGGATTGGCCGCAAGCATCGCAACCGCCACCGGTGAAGAATTGTTTGTCGCCGAGTTCGTGGGCGGAAATTCCAAGCTGGTTGAGGATGGCTTCATTCGGCTCGTAGGGCATTTTACAATCCTTACAAATCGTCCGGACGAGCCGTTGGGCGAGGATTCCTTCGAGTGAGGCGGAGACGAGGAATGGCTCACAACCCATGTCCACCAGACGGGTGACCGCACCGGGGGCGTCGTTGGTGTGAAGGGTGGAGAGCACCAAGTGACCGGTGAGCGCGGCTTGGATCCCGATGGTGGCGGTCTCCTTGTCCCGCATTTCCCCAATCATGATCCGGTCAGGATCTTGTCGTAGGAATGCCCGCAGCACCCGTGGGAAATCAAGACCGATGGCTTCGTTGATGGGGATCTGGATGATGCCGTCGATGTCATACTCGACCGGATCTTCGGCGGTGAGCAGCTTGGCGTCGATGGTGTTGATCCGGCGGAGAGCTGCATAAAGAGTGGTGGTTTTCCCGGCACCGGTCGGCCCGGTGACAATGAAGATGCCGTTCGGCTTCTCGATCGTGTCGGTGATGTAGTTGTAGATGTGGTCGGTGAGGCCGAGATTCTCGAGCGAGAGATTGATCGACGAACGGTCGAGCACCCGGAGCACGATGGATTCGCCGTGGTGGGTGGGGAGTGACGACACCCGCATGTCCACGTGCTTGTCGCCGAATTGTTTGACGATTCGTCCGTCCTGAGGAAGTCGGCGCTCGGCGATGTTCATGTTCGACATGACC
>JANPAU010000176.1:0-9917 GCA_031430055.1 Akkermansiaceae bacterium
GCCTACTGGGCGTGGTCCGGCTCGGTCGAGGCCTTGCAAACCCAAGTACACGCCGCCGTGAAGTCGGTCATCGATACCAGCCTCTCCGCACAAACCATCTGTCTATATGTCTTGGGTGCTCATATCACGGTGGCATTGGTCGCCGCTTGGGCCGGGGTTCGCAGACCGCAGTGGGACTAAGTGCATTTTCAGCCTCGATTTTGGGAATTTCCTCGCTAGCTTCTTCTTTAAGACCCTTACAACCATGGCACGTCGCGCAAGTTCATCTCTCCATCCGGGCATCATCATCGGTGCAGTCGCCGCCATCGTGGTGGCCGTCGTCGCCGGGAAATCTCTCATTGGTAAAAAATCCGCAGGCTTTGGCGACATCGCCAAGCTGAGCGTCACCGAGCTGCTCGACAACGGCAACAGCCTGCGCGGCAACGAGTATGTCATCGAGGGCCAGATCGAGGAAAAACTCCAATGGACAACCGGCCGCGGGCAATTAGTCAGCGTTCGAGTGGGTGCCAACTCGGGCGATGAGTTTGTAGGCATTGAGATTCCTCAAGAATTCAATAAGGTCAACATCGACACCAAGCAGAAATACGCCTTTCGCGTGAAATTCCGCCAAGGAGGCATCCCTGTGGCCACCGACATCAATCGCCTCTAACTTTTACCCAAACGTCTCATGAAAACCCGGATTTTGTTGCCATTTTTCCTCGCAAGTCTTGCTCACGGACAAGTCTACACTCCGCCGCCCGCGGCAAAGTCGGAACCCGCCGCCACGCCCACGGATTCTGCTCCTCCGGCAGCAGAAAAACCCGCTGCCGCCAGTCCGCTGGGACAGGAAATTCCACTGCTCGATCCATCCGCCGAGACGATCACCGTCGGTGGCGTGGCCATCCCACTTGGCGACAACCGCCTGCTCAGGGCGCGTTTTGAAAAATACCTCAGCCAGCCACCGGAAAGCGACGCCGCCGCCGCCAAATACCGGCAGACGATCGCGGAAATCCTCGCAACGATTTCCCCCTTCAAGACCGGCGGCCCAGATCTCTACGCCGCCTTCAAACAACTTCCAGGCGCCTCCGTCTATCCCGGAGACGCCAATCTCTGCGGGTCGCTCGCTGAGTCGATTTACATGGCCATGCTTGCCAAGCAAGACGTGAATGGCCTGCAAAAACTGAATAAGTCGATGGAAGACGAGAAAAACACGATCATCGCCGAGGGGGACTGGAAAGCCCGCCATGAGCGCGATGTCGCGATGACGGAATCCGCAGACCCGAAAGGCAAAGGCAAAAACAGTGGCAAATCGGCACAAACCCCTGGCTCCGGTATCAACTCACTGGACTATGCCGACACCCTCCGCCGCATCGCGGAAATCGAAGTTCTCAAAAAGTCTAACATCGCCCGCACCGAAGCCGGCACCATCCGCACCAAGGCGCAATACCAAGTCAGCATGATCCAGTGGTTCGTCCAGCGCCGCTATGAGCACGTGCTGATGGCTGCCCGTTTCTATAACCAGATTTGGAAAGACGGCGACTCCACCCTCCGTGTGGACAAGGACTCGGATGTGTCCAAATTGTTTTCCGAATCCGTCGGTGTCAGCCCCACCGTGGGGTCGCTCGATTCACTTTCTAACGAAGCCATCCGCGAGACCGGAAAATACATCGAGGCCTTCGATCTCATGCTCTCCCGCGACGAACTCCACAATGCTTCCCAGCGGCTGATGGAAGCCTACGCACTCGGCGAGTACCTCGCCCCGGTGGCCACCTTGCCCTTGGAGAAAAAGCGTCGCGTCGCAGAATACACCCGCGACTTAAATGAACTCTACGGCACCCTGCAAGCCCACGACTACACCCGCACCATGGAGCTAGCAGCGCGACTTAAAAGCGCAGCCAAGGATTTCCCTTCTTCCAAGGTGGACAGCGCCATCGCCGGCTACACCCTCGCCTCCGACCTCGCGATCGAAGAGGCGAAGGCCCACCTGCTAGCCAAGGAACTCGACAAGTTTGCAGCCAAATTTAAGATCGCCGTCGAGATTTGGCCGACGAATCCGAAGCGCTATGAATTACAGAATCTTGCAACCAAGTCCAGTGGACTCGTCCTCATCCGCAATGACTTCGACCGCTTGCTCGGCGAGGGGAATTTCCGAGAAATCGCCCGCCGCCAATACGAAATCGCGCCCGTCATCCAAGGAGATGCGACTCGCGAAAATGCCTTCAAGCAGATCATAACCAACCTTACCAAGATCGAGGCCGCACTGGGTAAGGCCTCGGAATTCAGCAAAATGGGACAGGACTACGCCGCATGGGAACAACTCGCCGAACTGCGTGAGCAATTCCCGGACGATCCGAAGCTCGGCCGCGAGTTAGAACTGCTCGCCCCCAAGGTCGCCGACTTCACCCGTGCGCTCGACAAGGCGAATCAGTTTGAAAAACGCACGCCGAAACAAGTCGGCTCCGCGCTCTCCTGGTATCTCAAAGCACGCAATATCTATCCGCAGAGCAATCTTGCAGAGGCCGGCGCCAAGCGCCTTACCGATGAAATTCTCCCGCCAGATAACGGTGCCACTTCGAGCACAGCTTCCGAGCTGGAAAAGTGATCCGCTGCTGCGCAGGTGCTAGATCACCGTCACTTTGTCATATTACAGGGCACTCCGCTCGGCTCGTTTGAGCAGAACTTCATAGCGCTTCTCCAGCATGATTGCGCGTTCTTCATCGCCCAAGGCTCGGTAATAACCACAAATTTTCTTGGAGATTGATGCTTCGGTTTGCGCTCGGAAAAAGTCCTTGGTTCCACTTTCCACGACCCTCTTAAACGCCAACTCGATGTCACGCGCCGCCTTTTGGCCTAGCTCGCGGTCATCTTTAAAATAATTAAAATAGTCGTCCGCCATCATTTTGAATCCGGTAATACTGCCGCCGTATTTTCGCAAAGCACTATCATAGAGATTGCTAATCTCCTTTTTGGCGTTGGCATCGCCGCGCTTGTGGATCAATTCCGCCTCTCGTTTTAGCGACTCGGCGATCAGGTCCTTCTGCTCACTCGAGTCCCGCTCAATGCCACGGCGCTCACGTTGGAGTGTGCGGAAAGCATCGCCTTGCTCTTCGTAGGGAAAGATAAATTCAGTCTCCGCACTCGCAGCCAGCGCGGCCATCCGCGGGTTATCCTTGAACTCGCGGCGCATCGCTTGCGCAAAGCTCTTCCAGTCTTCCAAATTGGAGGGCTTGGCGGGATTCCCGGTGAGCTTCATCTGCTGCTCGAGCATCTCATGCATGGCAGCCCAAGTCTCGACGAACGAGGGGCCGATCTGATTCGCCAAGCGCACGACCTCGGCAGCCTCATCGACATGACCCGTCGCCGCGAAGTAGTCGGCGAGCCACAGATGGCGGGCCACCGAGAGGGTGACCAGCAAGCTCTGGTGGGACCGGTCATTCCACAACTGCACCTCCTGCTCCGTGATCTCATTACCAGTCTGAGGGTTCTCGGTCTGACCTTTGGAAACTCCACCAATCCGTCCGACGCCGGTAGTCCACTCATCCGATTGGATTTTGAGCCCCACCCAGGCATGTCCGCCGAGGTCAGTTTCGCCGGTGAGAATCATCGCGGGAATGCCCTGCGCACGTGCCGTGTTTGCGCAGAAATAGGATTGATCCCCACAGATACCACCTTCTTTGAGAATCTCGGCAAACGAGTATTCCTTGTAGGGATTAAGCCCCTTCACAGCGCGTTCCATGAGATACTCAATCTTGCCGTAAGCATTGCCCCAGTTTTTCTGGCTAAAATGCATTTTATCCAACGACCATTCGAGTTCGAATGTAGAAATCGGAGCACAGACAACCCACACCAGATCGCGGGCGGTGCTACGATGAATCGGAGCGGCCAATAGACCTTTTTCGTTTTTCTCCATGAACCAGTTATAGCGTTCGATCGACACAACTGCCGTCTCCTTGCCCTCACCATCTTTCCCGGCAATCGGGTGAGGAATGTCGACCCGCTGGTCGAACACCACCGCACACGCTAACGCTAACGGAAAATACTTTTCCATCTTGTCCTTTGTGTTCGGCCATGCGGTCATGAGGAATTCCAACACCTTCCCGGCATCATCACCGGGCTGCATAGTCAGCAAAAGCTCTTCCATTGCCCTGTTATTGGCAAAGAGCCAAGTGATGAACTCGCCTGTGTATTCGTCGAAAGCATGCGCTGAAATTTCCGATTCGGAAAATCGCCCGAGCACCTGCCAACGCAAGAATGCCTGATAGAGAATCGGCTCTTTCCAATACAAGTCGAAACGATTCACCCCCTGCCCCTTCCCTAACTTCGCCAGTCCGGCATCGATCGATTTCGCGAGGAGCCCGCGATAGGCTTCCCATGCCTTGCCCACCATCGCTTGCTGGAACAGCGCCTTGTCGCGCTGGATCGCGTTGTCACGCTGTGAGTCCAGATCAGTGAGGACCAATACCGCCTCTTTTGCCATGAGTTCCGCCTGATTCACCACCGGCACCATGGATTCCTCCGTTTTCAAGCCATCACCGGCTTTCGCTGCCGGAACTGCGGCCTCCACCATCTTGGGAGCGACTAACTCCTCGACGAGTGGGTCGATGTGCGCCACCGGGGGGGCTATATTACTAATTGGAGCCTGACCTGTGGGAACAGCTGCTCCGCGTGACAAGCTCGGTGCTGGTTTTGTGAATTCGAGATAGGCAAAGACTCCACCAATCGCTAACCCGCCGATGAAAAATGATTTCCAGAGGTCTGCGGTATACTTTTTCCGCCGTTTCACCGTAACCGCTGCAGCAGCCAAGCGCTGCATCTTGGCCGGTTTTTTGGATTTTATTACAATTTTCGGGTCCGAACTCATGTCTTTATTTAATCAGCTGATTTTAAGATGGAAATGAAAATTAGAGCCATTGGGGAAGTGGTAGGGCAGCGAGAAATAAGTAGAGTGGACCCTGTTGTCCACCAAGCCAATGATGTGAGAAAGGATTTAGATTCCGGCACTTTCTCCCTCGGTTCCATGGGCACCACGACAGGAATGTGGTGACTCCTTAAATGGCTGCGATGGATTCGAGATGGTGGACAGGAGTTCTCGTATCGTTAGATTTTGGATCATGCGATCGCCCACGCTGCGCCAGAATTCGCCAGCGTGGTGACCCGTTCCAAGGCTTTCTCATGCCACGGCGAATCTTCCCGGCGCGCGTAAACGAGAATGTTGCTATCGGCCGCGATCATGAATAGATCGCATCGCGAATTTTGTCCCAGGACGCGTCTTCAAACTCGATGATTGCGGCAACGAAATGGTGGCTCCCGAGTCCTCTATTCTCATCGACAAAACTCAGGCCCGCGACATGGGCTTGCTTGCCGACTCGGATATCCGGGCCTTGCGCGAACGTCTTTCCCTTTCGCAAGATTAGCTCTCCGATCTCCTCGGCTGCGGTAAGAAATCCCTCTCGCGCTGGGAAAACGGCAGGGAATATCCGAGCCAACTCGTCAACACCCTGCTCCGGTTGCTTGAAGAGAAAAAATCACGCCGGAAGATCTCCGCTCCGTTCGCCAACCCCGGATGACGCCACGTTTAGGTGCTAACAAGCTCGTGTGAGATGATCCGAAGGAAGGAAACGATGTGAACCAACTACAAACTGTCATCATCAGTCTCGTCCCCGAACTGCAAACGCCTCCTCGGCTCACGCCCGCACCGCACATCCTCCGCGTCATCCACCGCATTCCGAAGCCACGCGAGTTTGCACTGGGCCGTTGGCGGAACCGGACCAATCAATGCGTCGATGATCGTCGGATTCCCCTCTCGGTCACGCATGATGTTGCGGTGATGCAGATCGCTGATGAGCCATCCATTTGAATTCAGCCAGATCACGGCGACCTGCCGTTCCAGATTGGTGAACAGCGGAACAATCCCGCCGACCGCCTTCGTGGCGACCTCGCGATCCTTCTGATAGTCCTTGTAAGGGAATGCCAAGGGTTGCTTCGAGATCAGGAAATCAGCATTTGAGGACAAGCCGACAATTTCCGTCGGGTGCCCACCTGCCTCGTTGAGAACCGAAAGTTTTTCCAAAGTGTCGACCAAGCGAGCGGAGAGAAGCTGGATTTCAAAACGATCGCTTTCCGGCTCTTCCAAGGCGATCTTCCTTCCGAGCGAGCCGCCTTCCCCGAGAAAGAAAAATTTGTAAACGACGTTCCAATCGTCATCCCGATATGGATTCGCCTCTGCTCCGCTCGGAAGTGCCACCAGAAAATCTGAACTCAGCATTCCGTCCTCGTCGTGATGAATCCCGAGTTGCTCCAGAGGAATTAGCGGGACGCCCTTCTGTTTGGACTTTCGGGCAAAAATGGCATTCCAAACATCAACCGGAAACGATTCCCGGGATGGAGCGAGCTGAGCTGCTTCCAGGATTCCGCGCGTTCGCTCTCGGTTAAGGGCAGTGCAAGCTGCTCGCTGGTCGGCGGTGGGACGGAAGAAATCGATAGCCGTGGGACGCCGAGTCCGGAAGTCGATGTGGAGTTGTGTCGGGGTATTTCCATCCAAAATGGTTTTTGTGAAATTGTCGGGAGATATCGAAGCCTCGTTTCGGAGGCAAAACGACTCTCGGCTGTATAAACGAGGCTTGCTCGGAGGGCAAGAGCGCACTTCCTCCGCTTGGATCCACAAGTCAGGGTGAGAGTGGGACGGAGGAATTTGAGTGATCATGTCCGCTTCACTGGAGCTGTTTTATTTGATGGCCAAATGCTCGAACATGGCTTGGAATCCAGTGTCCTTATGAACATTGAACAGATCCACCGCATGCAGAGCGACTTTGATTCGCTCGCCCAGACTCTTTCGGATGACGGCAGCGTTGAATTCTGGTTCGCCCGTGATCTACAGGAGCCCCTCGGCTACGCCCGCTGGGAGAACTTCATGACCGCCATTCAGCGCGCCATCGAGTCTTGTGAGACAACGGGTTACAAATCTGAACACCATTTTCGTGGCGTCACGAAAATGGTCTCCCTCGGATGCGGAGCTGAGCGCCGAGTCGAAGACTTCATGCTCACTCGCAAACGCGTAACAAAACACCGCTTGACGGAAAGGTATCAATCGGTAACTTTGCCCCATGCCTCGGTGCCACCGCCATGAATCCAGTCGAACCTCTACCCCCGGACTGGTGCGAGTCGGTCATCCATATTCTCAAAAAGGACCCGCCAAATCAAATCCGCTGGTCCCTCCGGGCGCGGCAGGATTGGCAACAGTTTGGAATGCCATACGACGCCTTTTCCCGGCTCGCCAAAACGCTCTAACAACCCGGTATCTGGGGCGAGCGAGTCATCGGCATGATTCCCCAACCCAACGTTCCGAAAAACGCCGGAAGCCAGGTGGTCTATGGATTTCTCTCCCCTCATCCATTGGGTGGTCCGAAACCCCTTTACGCCAAGATCGGCCTCTTTGCGGACAAGATCACCATCGATCTCTTTTCGCTTCACATCGACTTAACAGGCGACCTCGCAAGGCGAATCGTCCAAGCCCAACAACGACCATGAAAACCAAACAAGTTCCCTTCGACATCTACATCCCCGCCACGGAGCACCGTGCGGCGGTCAAGGTGAACACCATTCAAATTGATGTTTACACCGATGAGTTCGGCAACGAAATGGTGACTCCCGCGTCCTCCATCCTCGTCGACAAAACCCAGGCCCGCTACATGGGCCTGCTTGCCGACTCGGATATCCGGGCCTTGCGCGAACGTCTTTCCCTTTCGCAAGACCAGCTCTCCGACCTCCTCGGCTGCGGCAAGAAATCTCTCTCGCGCTGGGAAAACGGCAGGGAATACCCGAGCCAACTCGTCAACACCCTGCTCCGGTTGCTTGAAGAGAAAAAAGTCACACCGGAAGACCTCCGCTCCGTCCGAGGACCCCGCGTTACCAAGCTGGATGAAATCGCACCTCTCCCACAGCCGATTGTTTAAACCTCAACCCATGTTACCGAACCACGGCAAGGATTGATAGAATGACCTGACTATTTCATAAGCGGCTTCAAATTCTGGCAGAGGCCCTTCAATTTCATCATCCAAGGTGTGGTAATCGGCCTGCGCCCGCCTTTTCAGTTCCGCATTGTCCATGGAGTTGGGCCGCGGTTCGATTCCTCTTGCCCGAGATTTCTCTATCAGACTTTTCAGAATCGAGTGGCGCTCATCCTCGCTTATTTCCAGATCCGAGAGCTTGGATAGATCGAAGACATCCTGACGGCGGTAACGGTCGCGGGATTCTTGCTGTAGTAGGGAACGAAACTTCTCCGCAACAAGATCCGAAAATGTGTAGGCGTTGATGGCGCCACTCGATCCGAGCTTCAAGCTTTCAACTCCCAGGATTTTCTCATTCAGGCTGAAATCAATGGAAACCACGCTGGGCGATTGGAGCTTTTGAAGACGTTTGTGTTTCGGGCTCCCCTTGTAAGCATGGCCGATCTTCAGCTCGATGCTCGGGAAGCTCGCGTCAGGACGATTCTGTGGGTTTACTTTGCAGCTCTGGACTTTGCAATCCAGGTCGTAGTCAAGCTCCTCAACGACCTGAACAAGGCTTGATTCAAAAGCAGATCTAACATTATCCGCACTCATGGTAGCCAGATTTCCCGTGGTTGAGAAATCGATGTCCTTGGTGAAGCGCGGACTGTGGTAGCGAACGCCGAGGAGGATGCCACCTTTGATCACCATGGTGCTTTTGAGACGTGGATCATTCGCGATGGCCGCGAGAATCGTGTGCACGGCTTGCCGGAATTCTCGTTGCTCCGCTTTGGGTGCTTCGCTCGCCCAAGTGGCAATATCATAGTATTCTTGCCGGTTCATCGGAGTTCTTCGGATCGGCTAGACGTTGAGGGACAGGCACCATTTGTCAGACCATTCGGCGATGTATTCGCCCGCAGCATCGAGCTTTCTGGAACCACCGCGTTGGGCGAATTTCACCCAGCTTTCCACCACGTCATCCTGAATCAGTAATTTCTCACTGAGAATGTAACCGGCCCGCACCTTGTCGATCGGAGCGCCATGCCGGTCGATTTCATCCACGATCAGTCTCTGATAGGTTTTCGCCGACTCTTCATAAACTTCCAGAACATGGTGGATTCCTCCGCACAGTTCCGGGTTTCTGAGCATGTCTAAAAACGTCCGGCCCATTGTGGAGACGCGGAGTGTTCTATCCCGGACATTCTTGTAAGCTCCGAGATGAGTGGCGTCGAAGCGGTGAATCTGGGTCTTCCCGAGCTTCTCCATTTTAATCCGCGTCAGAAGCGGCATTCCATTTTCTCGATAAGCTCCCAAGTCGTCGCCCAGATCCTTTAGCATCTGAGCCTCAGCGTGCTTTTTCCAGTCCGTGGCTTTTGGGGAGGAAAAGAATAATTTTGCAGGAATGCGGTTAGTTAGGCCGTGGTGAGCCATGGCACTCAGATGGGAAAGGTAGCAGAATGGATCGACGGTGCAGGCCACCTCCTCGGGAGCGATCTCTTTTCGCGCGAGCAGGCTGTAGGCTGACTGGCCGAGTCCGGGAAATGGCCGCAAAATCCCTCTGGCTTCCAATTCCTTCAAGCTCCTTTTGAATTCTGAAAATTCTCCGACCTCTTGTTTGAGTCCTTTGATCGCTTCTCCTTCGTAGGATTTCTTGGCATACAAGCCATGAAGAACCAACCCTAGTTGATAACGGGTGAAAACCGGTTCGGTGAGTTCACCGAGTGTAAGAGTCATGGCTTTAGCGAAATCCATAGAGGCAACCTAATGTCCTGAGGACATTAGGTTGCCTCTATGGACAGCGGTGTCAAGAAAATTTTCCACCTTGACACTTCTACTCACCTCCGTATCATCTGTCCTGAGGACAGATGATACGGAGGTGAGCTAACGATGCCACTGTGGTTCGACGTTTCACCCATCAAAAAGAGGCGATGGATTCGAGGTGGAGGACGGGGG